>JASLJW010000031.1 GCA_030747885.1 Candidatus Thalassarchaeaceae archaeon | reverse complement strand
TCAGATACTCGTTCGGGATCTAGTGCAATTTGCCCTGGGAGTGTTGGCATTTCTGCCTCAGAAATGTATCCCATCTCTACGGCAAGAACTCCAGCAGCAGCAATCAACCTTGGACGCACTTCAGGATGATTAACATCCCATCCTCGCCTCTCAAGGAATCGAATCATTAGTGAATGCTCCAATGAAGTAAATTTGCCATCATTTCTTCGAATAACTGTCTCGACTATGCGTTCAAGTGCCTCGATTTGCTGTTCCATTCGCTCTAATGTGGAACGTGCGACATCATCTATTTCTTCCATGCGTCTCAGTAGCAATCGAATTGCTCTGTCTCTCCTTGCTGCAACAGGGTCTACATCCATCTCCATATCGTTTAGTGAAATTTGTAGGTCGAATAGTCCGTGAACTCGACCACTAATGGATGGCAACTCTAAATCTAAACCTGCTTCTCTTGCTACATTCTCAAAAGCCATTCGGGCACCTGGGACATCACCCTTTGAGGCCAATAGTACCTCTTCGAGTTCGTCAAGTAAATCTGTCCGTTCTTCTTCGAATCGACGTATTGCTTGACGTTCTCTCCATGATCCAGGTAGGTGAGATTGTGCTTCATGCTCCATTTCCCTTCTTTCCGCCATTTCTTGAATCATGTTCAGTATATGTTCCTTAACGACATGATGCGAGACATCGAATCCTCTTGGCGATAAATCTTCGATGAAGGCAGCAATGTCTTCTGGAGTCTGTTCACCAATCAATAGGAAATCTCGAATTAGAGAGCGTAATTCAGGTTCCCTATTCTCCATTTCTTGGAAGGCGATTTCAGCGCCAACTTCGATGGTCTGAGGGAGAGGCTTAGTTTCCTCAGATGGAATTTCCTCTACAGCGTCTTCTTCAACCTCTTCAACTTCAACCTCGACTTCCTCGATGACTTCATTTTCTACTTCGGGTTCATTAGGTACAATTTCCGGTTTTGGAGCAGGAGTTGGTTTTGATGTGGGGGCAGAAGAGGTTGCACCTCGCTTAACGGACCTCTTGATTCTCCCCCAAGCCCCTTCTTGGTTAGATAGTACGCCAGCCACACGTCCAACGAGTTGAGTCTTATTTCCTGATCGAGGCATTTCTAATCGAGCACATAATTCATGAAGATCCTCACGATTCATTTCAGTTAGTGAATCGATGGTTAGTTTCTTTGGATCCTGGTGAATGTGTAACCAAGCCCTCTGTCGTTTGTCTTTTTGTGACCCGGAACTCTTGATTCCGAAGACTTTCAAAAGGTCTGTTAGTTGTTGATTAGATAGGTCTTGAATGCCATCCCAAGTGAGATCTTCACTTGGAAGAATAGTTGCCTGTATCAATCTGATTCGCAATCTTTCCACAGAGCCAGTTCGAGGCACTCCTGATTCGGAAGCAATATCCTTGAGGTCCTCTAATTTACTTGTGTGGAGTATAGCCAGACGTTCTGCGTCTATCTCCATATCTGCGGCCTCAGTTGGGCCCATCGCGTCTGTAGGCGTTGTATAGGTTACGCTGAGCGTGAGCGTTAGAAGCACGTTCTGAAAGAGAATGAGAATTGCCGAGACACCTTATTCTTCTTCTAACATAGGGATTCCTTCTAGAATTGAGTTCCAATCGTTTGTTATGAAGTGGATATCGATCTCAAGTTTGTCCACTGGCCCCACTCTCTCTATTCCTGTAGTCCTAGTCCCATTTGGATTCAAGGTCTCGATTATTACTTCGTATCGAAGTAAATCATCTACCTCACCTTCAGGATCAATTAGTGTTTCAAGTACGAATAGATCCTTGACTTTCTCTGCTTCTTCTAACATGGGTCCGACTTGTCTCTGCCTGTAATGTATTCCAATTCTATCGTGATATTCGACTGGCGTTCT
Organism: Candidatus Thalassarchaeaceae archaeon; assembly: GCA_030747885.1. Classification (GTDB taxonomy): domain Archaea; phylum Thermoplasmatota; class Poseidoniia; order Poseidoniales; family Thalassarchaeaceae; genus MGIIb-N2. The sequence continues at coordinate 15,689 of JASLJW010000031.1, read as the reverse complement.
TTCGAAAACCATTTTTGTAACAGCCCAAGCATTCTTTGCTTCATTATCTGTCCACGATCGAATAGTATGTTCTGGAAAACCTTGTCGAGCGATAACTAGCATTAGATCCACAAAGGGAGCTGGGACAAACCGAATTCCAGCCATTTCTTGAGCATCTGCAAGAAGGGCATGCCGTCTACCGTTTAGGCCTGCTAACGAATAACTTCCACGTGGGATTACGAATCCATCTATTTCCCCATCTGCGACGAGTTTTTCCGCTTTCCGAAGATCTTCTCCAGAATTTGAATCAAGGTCAAAATCCGAAAAACTCCGTAAATCTAGTCTCCTTGGTATTTTACCTCGCCGTCGTTGTAACTGACGCCGAATAAGAGCATGATCACACAGAACGATTGCATCTGCCTTTAGATGCCAAGGGTCATCATTGCAGACCAATATGTGGAATGGATGATTTCTCTGGAGGGCCGTGATGATTGAGAGGCCTTTGTTAGCTAACATGTCACGTTCTGCCCAAACTAGGTCACTTGGTGCAACCAATAGTTCCAATTTCCCTTCATCCAATTCTTTGCAACCTTGAAGTAAATCGTCAATATTTGTAATCTTGAAATCTGTTAAATGTGCTGAAAGAGCCTCGATTCTAGCGGCACAATGGTGAGAAAGACTCGACAGAATCCCTATCTGGTCCGCACTGTCCTCGTTCATAGCAGACTGTCGTCTGCACACCCGTTGATATAGCACACCCATGACATCGACCCGTTCTCATGGTTGTGAGCATTGACCTAGAGGCGCGGTTGAGCGCATATCGAGAGAAGGTAGAGGCATCTTTGGGAGAACTCGTAACCAAGGAAATGGCTGGACCATCTGCTGAGGCGATGTCCATGGCAAGAACAGTATTGTTGGCAGGGGGTAAGAGATGGCGTCCTGTTTTGACTTTATTAGCGCATGAAGCAGCAGGGGGGTCTCCATCAGAAGAAGTAATGGATTTGGCCTTAGCATTCGAATTAATCCATACTGCTACGTTGGTTCATGATGATATTTACGATGGTGCTAGATTGCGCCGAGGCGCCCCAACTCTACACATTGCACATGGAGATGCACAAGCAATTATTGTAGGAGATTATCTATTCGTTTTGGGTTTTGGATTAGGAGGTCGAGCAGAGAATAGAATTGTAGATTCAGTTTCAACGACATGTACTGCGATTGCTGCTGCTGAACTCAAACAAATGAGGCATATTAGGGATCTCACTACGAGGCCTGAAGATTATGATGAAATTGTTAGGGGGAAAACTGCTGGACCCTTTGCTAATGCATGCGCTGCAGCGGCAATTCTTGCAGGGGCCTCAGAAGAACACATTGAGAATTTGAAGGAATTTGGTATGGGAGTGGGAATTGCATTCCAAATGGTGGATGATTTACTTGATTTAACCGGCGATTTGTCTATGGGGAAACCACGAGGAACCGATGTACATGAAGGAAAAATGACGTTGCCATTAATTCATGCACTTACAGTCCTACATGGTGCGCCAAGGCAGCGGATTGCAGAGATTTTAGAATCATTTAATGATGCACATTGGGATGAATTAACTGAACTCCTCAATGAAGCAGGTTCATTCGATTATACTCGAAATTTGATTGAAACCCATCTCATTAATGCCTTGGACAGACTGCGTCGATTGCCCCCTACCTCTGCTCGTGAGTTAATGGAAGGCCTTGCAGAGATGTCTCTTGGCAGAAAGTTGTGATTGCTATGAGCGATGATGTGCTTCGTGATGTGATTGTCATTGGAGGCGGCCCTGCAGGGAGTACTGTCGCTAGATATGCTGCTGAAGGAGGCGCTGATGTATTGGTTATTGATGGGCGGGACCCCATAGGTTCACCATTACAATGTGGAGAATTAGTTCCTACAAATGATGAGATGAGACGCTTGTGTCCTAATGTCCCTGATATGGATGATTTGTTCCAAACACCAGAAGATGCAATTTCACGAAGATCATCAAAAATGCATATTGTTCCACCTTCAGGGAAACCGTTGAGATTTAATTTCGAAGGTTTTGTGCTAAATCGAGTTAGACATGATGAAGCCCTAGTAGATTTAGCCAAGGAATCAGGTGCGGATTACCTTCTAGGCGAGCAGGTCAAATCAGTTGAAGGAGATACTGTTTTTTTGAAAGATGGTTCTTCATTTCGTGCGCGGATAATTGTGGGGGCTGGGGGGCATAATGACCCGATTCTCAGAGATTATTGGGAGGAATCCTTCACAAAGATTCCAGTAAAATTCGTTTTGATGGAAGGAGATTTTGGCGAGGCAGTTGAACTACACTTTGGATCAATGGCACCTGGTGGGTATGCGTGGATGTTTCCAAAAGGTTCTGGGGCCAATATTGGGCTTGGGATTCAACGTAGAATGGCAAAGGGTCGTAGTTTGAATGAATTTTCAGAGGAATTCATTTCTAAATATTCAGGAGAAATCACATTCCAAGGAGCTGGGTCGTTGCCGATGTCGGGTTCAATACAGAAATTTGTCAAAGGTAACTATCTGTTGGTTGGTGATGCTGCAGGAATGGTATTGCCATCCAATGGTGCAGGAATCACAATTGCGATGGTTGGTGGACGGATAGCCGGGCAAGTAATTGCAGAGCATCTGAAGGATGGAGTTTCATTATCTGAATATGAGGTTAGGTGGGAAAATCAGATGGGAAAAGTCATGCGTAATTCCAAGAGATCGTTTAGATTTGGTAGCATAATTTTCAGGCTCCCAGATTTGTTACTTAATTTACTATTCAACCGCTTGACGAGGCGAATAATTTGGAGAGCAGTCACCTGTCGTCGAATGTTTTGGATTTTCTAATCCAATGATTATTTCTCCCCTTGCCAAATTGTGGCCATTCCAGGGAATACGACTTTGGATTGTACATTTGAAAAACCGATTTCTCTCATCATTTTCACATAATCTTTAGTGGTTCCAAAGTGAACATAGGTCTTTGTGAGCCATTTCCAGGGATGATCTCTTTGTTTGCATACGAATCTTGCATATGATCCCACCCAAATTCGCATGTAAAGGTAGCCAAGCCATCCGTGAAAACGGTTCATTTTTGCTGGGTCGACAATCACTAGTTTCCCGCCAGGTTTCAAGACCCTAAGTGCCTCGGATAACCCTGCTTTTTTATCGTACCAGTCTCGGAATGAGAATAGTGAACATACTGCATCAAAAGATGAATCCTCAAAAGGAAGTGATTCAGCTGTTCCTTCTACAAAGATCACCGGTGAATCGCCTCGAGATAAACGATTATTGTTGACTCTAGGTTCTGCTACTGATAGCATTGCAGCTATTGGGTCGAGACATGTGAGTTCTCTACCGGTTAGATTTTCTGCGAATGATCCTGGACCACAACCAATTTCCAGAATTTTTCCTTCGTCTGGTAATCTATCTTGCACCATTCTCCTCCACCTTTGATCTTGGCCAAAGGTGGCAAAACGGTTTATGCGGTCATATACGGGAATGGTTGCCTCTAAATTGGACTGGAGAATTGCCCAGTCGTCCTCTCCCATTGAGGTGTGGTCCACAGAATTCCGAATTGTGAGATGGATATGAGTGTTCTCTGTTCTGAAATTGTTGAAACAGAACTACAACGGTCAATATGATAAGCCCCTCATTATTGGGCGTGAGCAAGGTGATTCGCTTTGGGAAGAGATGACATCCTACGTACCGTGAAGGAAGCCGAGGCTTCTGCTGAAAAAACTGTTCAAGATGCAAAGGAAAAGGCATCACGTATCCTCTCCGATGCTCGTTCCGCGGCTACCGAGGCAGTCAATGCTGGTCGTCGCGATACTGAAGCAGCGGCTCAGAGTAACCTCCAAGCCGCCAGAGATTCAGCTTCTGGAGAGGCGGCGAAAGTCAAGAAGTCTGGAGAGTCTTCACTTTCTGATGTTCATTCTAATGCCGAGGCAAATCGGGATGCTGCTGTTAATCTAGTGTTGGATGCAATTCGATCTTAATGAGGTGTTTTAGATGGTCGGAGAGATGACGAATCGCCCAATGGCTCGATTCGTAGCGGCTGGATTAAGGTCCAATCTTGATGATGTTATGCACCGATTAGTGTCTTTGAATGCCATCGATATCATCGATTTCGATGGTGAGGATGGAGACGAATTTGAGTTGGGTTCTCCTCGTGTAGATAATGAAGAAATTGCCAAGCAATTAACAACTTATCGAAGTGTTTCAAATTGGGTCTCGCCCGATAATCCAGACGATAGGGCCCAGGAATCGAATGTACGAGAGTGGCTTGAAGGAAGTTTAGGAGAAGCAGTCGCAGATGCAGCTGGGAAAATTGAACGAATTGAAGACCTTACCTCATTGATTGGTTCTTCAAAGGAAAGAGTCCAATCCTTAGAGGATTTCACTGCTCTTGGTGTGGATTTAGATCTTTTAGATGGATATCGAACTGCTACCTCATTGGTGGGCCGGATTTCTGGTAAAAATTCGGTGGAATCTACTCTTACATCTGCAGGAGTTTCTGGTTTTGTAGGCGAATCTAAAACAGATACTGGGCGCCTTTGTTTAGTTGTAGTCAGAAATGATGATGCTGAAAAAGCCTCGAAAGAACTCGAATCTCTCGGGTTCACTGCTGTTCAGCCACCTACAGGTGAAGGTTCACCTTCAGATGAATTATCTGTCGAAAGGAAAAATCTCGCATCCTTAGAGAAGGAGAAGGAAATCCTCGAGAATGAATTGGAAAGTTGGGGTTCTACCCATGGTTCCAACTTCCTTTGTGGAATCGAACTTCTTGAGAGAGATTTTGTTGAATCTACTGCTCCCACAAAAATTGCAGTAAGTAAACATGCATTTGTGATTGACGGATGGGTTGTTGCAGATAGGGTTGAAGAGATTCAGTCATCAATAGGTTCTCATTGTAGCCATATTCATGTAGATACTGATGTAGCACCCAAGCATCATGGATTACACGGTCACAACGACCATCATTCCCCAAGCCCTCCGATAGCTTTCGGAGATCATGGACTTTCTAAGCCAATGGAGTTGCTTACTGATGCAGTCGGACGTTCTGATTACGGGAAGATAGATCCTACTGTTTTCATGCTTTTCACATATCCATTGTTCTTCGGTTTGATGCTTGGAGATATGTTGTATGGGATGATGACTCTTGGCCTTGGAGGGCTTGTATACATGAAGACCAAAGATTCGGGTAGTGAATTAGGAGTTCTTGGGGCCAAACTATTGTCTTATATTGGCATATCAACGATTATTTTCGGATATATCTATGGAGAATTTGCAGGTTTTGAGATTCTTCCACATTATCACTGTGAGGCTGCACTTCATGCTGCTGGAGGAGCATCCAGTTCAGGATGCCATTGGATGTTTACAGAAGGAGTGCCTTCATGGGCATCTTCTCTTTCGATAATGTATCCTTATGGTGGAGAATTCACTAATCACCACAATCTGTTTGAGGCTAACCTTCCAATGGGAGTTGTCCTCGCATTCCCATTCCACAGAGTTACAGGAAACCTGACTGATTTGATTCTCCTTACAATCTATCTGGGAGTAGTTCACCTAATGGTCGCATTTGTCCTTGGAGCAATCGATGAAATCAAGCATGGACATGGATGGTCAGGTGCCTTATTTGGCAAAGTATCTTGGATGCTAGTTCTTGGAGGAGGTTTCTTCTTCTCCTACGCATATCTAATTTTACAGGGCAATCCTTCTGAGGGTTATGAGGCTCTTCTTTCTGATTTACAAATGGGTGGCGCTATTGCTGCTGGAATAGGAGTACTGCTCATTATTGTTCATCTAACTCATGAGAATGTGCCACTTCCGGTTGCACTTCTACTTGGCCCAATAGAGGCAATTGGAATGTTGCCAACAACCCTCTCGTATGTGCGCCTTTTCGCCGTTGGCATTGTTGGCGTTAAGATCGCAGAAGCTGGCAATGGTTTGCTTTACCCCATGATTGTGGACGGTTTGTCTGCAGGAGGTACAGGATACGCTCTCGCATTTGGTGCCTTCTTAGGATGGTTCCTCGTTCAGATGTTTGCTTGGGTTTTGGGCGTATTTAGTCCGAATATCCATGCTGCTCGGCTCCATTTCGTTGAATGGATGCGTCAATTCTACACCGCTTCAGGGAAGCCCTTTGCTCCCCTAGGAGGACGGCCCCGCTTCGTGGAGGTGGATTCTGGCCAATAATGACATATTCCCGTGCGAGTTCGCACAGGATACAAACAACGGAGGAATGAGAAATGAACCCAAAGATGATGAAGAACGTAATGAGAATGATGATTGTTCTGCTTGCCTTTATTGGCATGGCAGACGTGGTTGCAGCGACTGGTGCTATCGCAGCTGCATCTAGCGGAGGATACTCCTGGGGTATGCCCCTTGGAGCAGGTATCGCGCTAGGTCTAGCAGGTGTTGGCACTGGCCTCAGCCAGGGACAGATTGGAGCAGCTGCAGTCGGTATGGTTGCAGAAGATGGCGATAAGTTCGTCACTGGTCTAATCTTCACGGCACTACCTGAGACGATCGTTTTGTTCGGTTTCCTAGCAATGTTCTTGATGTGAACATTCAGGAAAATGAATAATTCACGTTTGTGAGGATTGTACCATGAGTTTAGAACAACTTGCTAAGGATATAGCAGCTGAAGCGGCCAAAGAAGCCAAGGCCATCATTGATGAGGCCAAGGCCCAAGCAGCCAACATTGCTTCTGATGCTCAGAGCGAGGTCGAAGTGCACGCATCTTCGGCCTTATCTGGATCGGAAATGGAGGCGGCTCAAATTGCCAAAGAATCAGTTGCTAGTGCAAGGCAAATGAATCAGAAAGATGTCTTGATAGCACGTAGGGAAGAAATAGATCTCACCTTTGAGGCGGTTCGAAGTCAATTGGGGAACCCTAAGTTGGCAAAGCGTTCTGCTTTATTGGATTCTATGTTGAAACAGGCTAAGTCAGATAGTTCAGGTAAGATGACATTACTCCCTGCATCTATCGACAGGGCAGCCTTAGAACAGAAGGCTAGTGGATTCACTATAGGTGAAGACATCCAGGCTCTAGGAGGATTCATTCTCGTTGCTGAGGACAATAGCATAAGATTGGATTACACGTTCGATAATCGTCTTGCAGAGGTCTGGATAGATTCTCTAGGCGATGTTAATCGAACATTATTTGGTGAGTGAGGGATTACAATGTGGTTGGGTCGAGCGAATTGGGCTAATGCAGCCGCACGTGCTCGTTCCCGACGTTCCCGATTACTCGACCGAACTCGAATTCGACAGTTGTTGAAATTAGAACCAGATAGTATTGCTAACACAATAGGAGATGCAGGTTATCGTGCAGATATGGATTTGTATGGCCATCGTCTCAGTGGAGCAGAACTAGTTGAAGCAGCATTAAGCCATAATTTGGATCGTGAAGTACACGAAGTAGAACGCTTTTGTAATGGAGAACTTGCAGACATAGTAGACGTATGGGCGCTCAGAATTGATTTCAATAAGGCCAAGGCAGTTCTAAGAGCAGTAAAGAGTGGAGCAGATAGTTCTAGAGTAGGCAAAGGTGCGTTACCTGCGGAAAATCCGCATAATACGCCATGGATATCCATCATCGATTCATCCTCCAACCTTGCTGAAGCGGCTTCATCCATTACTAAAATGAAACTTGGCAGCAGAATTTTCTCTGAGGTTCCTCCAGAATCTGGTTTAGCAGAATATGAAGATGCTTTGGACCGTTCTTATTATCGTCAAGCTTTGAAAGCAATTCCTAATCGTGGACCTCATTCCTGCTTGAAGCGTTATCTACGAATGGAAATTGCTCATCGAGATATCTTGAATGTAATGAGGGCAATGCGTCAAGGATTGCCTACTGAAAAGAGATCACAGATCATTGTGCCAGGTAGTGGCTTGTCTAAAGTTACTGAAAAGGCAATGTTGAGTGCTCAAAATAATGACGAACTTTTAGCAGCACTACGTCGAACTCCTAGTTTTGATGATGAAGGCCTTGAGGCAGCATTATCTGAAGTAAATTCTGGGACCTCATTGGATCCAGTTGTGGATTTATTCCACCATAAACGGAGTGAACTTCTCCTCCGTTTCTCACACCTCAATCCCATTTCGGGCGTTCCTATTGTGTATTACATTGAAAGGAAACTGCTTGAGGTGGAAAACCTCCGTTTACTCGTGCGCGGTAAAGCGGCAGGTTTGCCAGAAGGCATTATTGAAGCGCATTTGACATTGTAGGAGGGATAAGAATGGAGATTGCTGTTGTAGGAAGTCCTGAGTTCACGCTTGGATTCCAGTTAGCCGGCATTACACACCTCTACAATCCTACAGATATTGACGAACTTGCAGCAACATGCCGTGAGTTGATGTCCGAACGTGAAATCGGCATCGTAGTCTTAGATTCCCGCGACCTTGGTCGTCTTCCAGAGCGTGTTCGTGATAGGGTAAACCTGAGCATCACACCCACGTTCCTCGGTATTGGTACCGAGGAGGACAACACCTTGCGGGAATCTATTAGGAAGGCACTTGGTGTCGATTTATGGAAGTAAAAAAAGAATGGAAGTGAAGACATGAGTAAAAATGAAGGCGTGATCTATCGAATTTCAGGACCAGTTGTAACAGCGACAGGAATTGATGCAAGAATGTACGAAGTAGTCCGAGTAGGACATGAGAAGTTAATGGGGGAAGTAATTGAAATCCATGGCGAACAGTCCGTGATTCAAGTATACGAGGATACCTCTGGAATCAGGCCAGGTGAGCCAGTATTCAGTACTGGGCAAACTTTGTCAGTTCAATTGGGACCCGGTCTACTTACACAGATTTACGATGGAATCCAGCGTCCGTTACAGACTCTTGAGGAAGTCATGGGTGTGTTCATCACACGTGGAGTTGATGCAGATGGGCTTGATCTCGAGAAGAAATGGGCGTTCGAGTCTACTGCCTCTGTTGGTGACGAGGTTTCTGGCGGACAGTTAATTGGAACAGTTCAGGAAACAGATACAATTACACACAAAATTATGGTTCCACCAAAGGCATCTGGAAAGATTAAATCGATCGAATCTGGAGAATTTAACGTTACAGAAACAGTCTGTACCCTTGAAGATGGAACTGAGATTCAAATGATGCAGGAATGGCCTGTACGTCATCCCCGTCCATTCAATCAGAAATATGCTCCAGATACACCTTTAGTGACAGGGATGAGAATTCTAGATTTCCTCTTCCCATTAGCTAAGGGTGGAGCAGCAGGAATCCCTGGTCCCTTCGGTTCAGGTAAAACCGTCACACAACAATCTCTTGCTAAGTATTCTGATGCTCAGATTGTGGTCTATATTGGATGCGGTGAGCGTGGAAATGAAATGACTGAGGTGTTGGATGAGTTCCCTCACCTAATCGATCCAAATACTGGCAAACCATTGATGAATCGAACTGTGATGATTGCAAATACTTCCAATATGCCTGTTGCTGCACGTGAAGCATCTGTGTATACTGGAATTACTATTGCAGAGTATTTCCGTGATCAAGGATATGATGTTGCACTAATGGCTGACTCTACAAGTCGTTGGGCGGAAGCAATGCGTGAGATTTCAAGTCGTCTTGAAGAGATGCCTGGTGAGGAAGGTTACCCTGCATATCTATCCAGCAGATTAGCAGAATTCTACGAGCGCGCAGGTCGTGTTGAGACATTGAATGGAGAAGATGGTTCTGTTACTGTGATTGGAGCAGTATCTCCACCTGGTGGGGATATTTCAGAACCAGTCAGTCAAGGTACTCTTCGTATTGTGAAGGTTTTCTGGGGGCTTGATGCAGGATTGGCTCGACAGAGACACTTCCCAGCAATCAATTGGTTGAATTCTTATTCGTTGTATCCTCAGAGTCTTAATCAGTGGTTTAGGGATAATATCGCAAGTGATTTCCCTGAAGTTAGAACTGAAATTAGTGCTCTACTGAAGGTTGAAGCAGAATTACAAGAAATCGTTCAACTTGTTGGGTCAGATGCTTTGCCCATGGATCAGCAACTAACCCTTGAGGTAGCACGAATGATTCGTGTATATTTCCTACAGCAGAATGGATTCGATCCTGTTGACGCATATAGCGGAGTTGAGCAGCAATATGCTATGGCTCGAGCAATCCTAACTTTCCAAGAAGAAGCGAAGAAAGCCATGGCCGCGGGAGCAGTACTGGAAGATGTTGTGAACGTACCTGCTCGTATTGAATTGATGCGTGCCAGATTCGCAGAAGGCTATCTTGAAAAGATTGAGGGGCTAGTCGAAGAAATGGTGAACCAAATTGGCAACTCTGTGGAGGCCCAGTAGGGGGGGATGAAAAATGACAAGTAAAGAATACAAGACAATTACCGACATCAAGGGACCATTGGTGTTCCTAGAGAAGACTGAACCTGTGGCATATGGTGAAATTGTAACAATTCGTCTTTCAGATGGGTCCACAAAGAACGGCCAGGTACTCGATACCTCAGATGATATGGTTGTAGTACAGGTTTTCGAAGGTACAGAAGGTATTGATCGAAGAGCAGGAGTGAAGTTTCTAGGAGATGTGTTCAAATTACCTGTTAGTAAGGGTTTAGTTGGCCGAATTTTAGATGGGGCTGGAAGGCCAAGAGATGGTGGCCCAGATATCGTTGCAGATGAGAAGGCAGACATTATCGGTGCAGCAATTAATCCATATTCGCGTCAATCTCCACACGATTTTATTCAGACTGGGGTTAGTGCAATTGATTGTTGTACAACACTAGTTAGAGGGCAGAAACTTCCTATCTTCAGTGCGTCAGGACTTCCTCACAATGATATTGCTTTGCAGATTGCACGTCAAGCGAAACTAAAGGACAGCGATGAAGAATTTATTGTGGTATTTTGTGCAATGGGTATTACTGCGGAAGAATACAATTTCTTCCGTGCTGACTTGGAACGAACTGGTGCTTTAGAGAATGCAGCTTTATTCGTAAATCTAGCAGATGATCCAGCAGTGGAGCGTTTGATTACTCCTCGTCTTGCTTTGACTGCAGCGGAATATCTTGCCTTTGAACACGATTACCACGTTTTGGTTATCTACACTGATATGACGAATTATTGTGATTCCCTTAGACAGATTGGGGCTGCTCGAGAAGAAGTACCTGGTCGAAGAGGTTACCCTGGATACATGTATACCGATTTGGCAATGCTTTACGAGCGTGCAGGAATTGTAAAGGGTAAGAAGGGAAGTATCACACAATTCCCAATCTTGACTATGCCTGGTGACGATATTACACATCCAATCCCAGATCTTTCAGGTTACATTACTGAAGGCCAAATTGTAATTTCCCGTGAACTACATCAAGCTGGAATTTATCCTCCGATTAACGTACTTCCATCTCTATCAAGGCTTATGGGTGGTTGTATTGGAGAAGAAACCACTCGTGACGACCACAAGAAAATCAGTGATCAGATGTATGCGGCCTATGCCCAAGGAAGAGAACTTCGTGGACTAGTCGCGATTGTTGGAGAGGATGCTTTGAATGAAAGGGATTTGCAGTACCTCAAGTTTTCAGATATTTTTGAGGACAAGTTCGTTAGACAGGGGCGTGATGAAGATCGAACCATCGATGGCACTCTCAATCTATGTTGGGAATTGTTGTCTAATATTGATACCAAGTATCTTGAAAGATTGGATGACGAACTGATTTCTAAGTACCACCCTACTGAAAAGAAGCAATGAATTGATTGAGGCGATTAAAGAAAAGGTGATTGTTTATGGCGTTAGATATCAAGCCTACACGCAGCGAACTTATCAACTTGAAACGTCGTATTAAGCAGACTCAGAATGGATACAAACTTCTCAAAATGAAAAGAGACGGTCTCTTTCATGAGTTCAGAACATTACTTTCTGAGATGATTTCAGCACGTGAGGAATTGGTTCAAACGTTCCGTCAGGCGAAAATAGGGATTGACTTGGCAAGTGCCATAGAAGGTGGCCTTGAGGTTCAAAGTGCCGCGATTGCTATTTCCAATCATCCAGAGGTAATGGTGGAACGGCGCAACATAATGGGTGTTGTAGTCCCAAGTGTCTCTGGTGAGAATCTGTCGAGTACAATGGATGAGAGGGGAATGGGACTGGTAGGAGGTTCTCCTTACATTGATGAGGCTGCTGACGGTTATTCTGCATTGATAGAAAAAATCGTCAAGGCGTCTGAGATGGAAGCTACATTGAAACGTCTGCTTGAAGAGATTGAAGCGACCAAGAGAAGAGTCAATGCTCTCGAATTCGTTGTTATCCCGCAAATGGAAGAAGCAAAGGCATTCATCCAACTTCGTCTTGAAGAAATGGAGCGAGAGGAAACATTCCGATTGAAGCGTTTCAAGAACAAATGACTGTTTTTGTTTAGTTTGATTGAACATGAAGGGTCATATCCCACGACTAAGACGATGTATTGGTGGTGAGGTTGGAGAAGACAGAGGTGCCGGCTATTCGCATAGAGCGAGTATCATGGTCTCAACGGGATTTTCTTGAGCAGATAATCAGTGATCATTTCGTCCTAATTTCTGAAGGGGAAAAGGGGTACTGCTGGAATGTTGATGCTATAGGGGAGGATGTAGATTCAAGTTTAGAATCTCTTTGTTCTAAGTTAGTACCATTGGGTTGGGTTCCAGTTTTGGATGATGATGAGCCCTATTTTTTACAGATCAAACCCCATCCGGTTAGAAATGCGGTGATTGGTTCTAGAGTACAGTTCTTGTTGTGGTGTCTTTCTTTCGCTTTCCTTAGTGTAATTGGAGCTAGTTGGAGTGGAAGAGTCAATGCTTCAATTGACCCTGCTTCATTGGCAGCTATCAAAATCGGAACGATTCAGTATGCTCTACCTATAATGGCAACAATAGCATTGGCTAGTTTCTTGAGGAGATTTATCGCACGACGCCATGGTGTAAAGGTAGATCATCTATTACCCGTCAGTATTCCTTTTCCAATTACTGCTTTGAATCCGATTTGGCCATTTGGTTTGATTGGAATTCTCCAACTTCGCCGTATTGATGAGATTCGATTTCCTAATCCGTTTAGTCTTGCTCAAGTTTCTTTGGTATTGCCTGTAACTATGATTATCTCGGGAATTTGCTTTGTTTTTGCTGGTTTGTATTGCACCCCTAATTATTCTAGTATCATTGATGAAGTTCCTTTTGTTTTGAATTTGAATTGGTTTACGACAGCCATTGGTTCTACCATTTTTGGCGATTCAATTCTTTACAAGACTCAATGGGCATCTCCATTGATGCTTGCTGGGCATGGAATGATGATTGTAGGATTCATTCTTCTTCTTCCGATTCCAAATTTCCCAGGAGATCATATTTTCTCTGCATATTCAGGTAGATTTTGGAGTGAAGACACTTCCTATCAGGCCTTAGGTCTTCTAGTCACAGTGGTCGTTGCCATTTTGATTTATTTCCAAGGAGATTATTGGTTATGGATTGGAATAGGAAGCCTTGCAGTATGGCGACGTTTTCAGTCAGATGCGATTCCAACCCCATTAGTGGTCAATGAAATTGGATGTGAAAAAGATAAGATGTATTGGGGGCATTGGGTCCTTGTGGTTTTTTTGTTACTTGCATTACCTTCGTTTGAAGTAAGCAATGCAATGGAAAATTGGGAAGAGGATTTAGATTCCTCTAATTGGGTTTCCGATCATGAAATTATTAGTGGCAATAATTCAACTTTAGAATACACACTTTCCACAAATGGATTGTTAGAACTTTCAGGAATAGCCCATGTATCTCCATCTGGTTCAATCGATGGTTGGGGCATTGAAATCATGTGCCCCGGTGAAAACAATTTTTCCGGCCTCGATTGCACATATTCTGGAGTTTCGCAACAATCTCCGAAGATTCTCAAAATCCGTTTAGAACCCCCAATTGAATCGATAACAGGGGTAATACAACTCGATTTGATGTTCCATAGTACGAATGGAAATACATTTTATCATCAGACTGAGGTGAATGTTGGGGGTTCTGTTCACATTTTGGATGAAGGGTGGGTATCCAATTCTGAGCAAAATCATTGCGTCAGGATGGTGGTAGATGTGGAATCATTGCCTGCAAATGTGACATTGAATGACCCAATGTGGAGTCTAGTACAGGGAGACCCCTACCCGATAACGGATCCAATGAATATCACATTAGAAAATCCTGAGTTAATTTGCGTTGAACCTTTAGAAGGGGCAATTCAACTCGCATCCAAGTCATCTGATGGAGGTCTTCTTGGCCCAATCATCCATTACCAATCTGATAATGGGACTATCTTATCCTTGACTGCTCCATTGGTTGACGTCAATAGAACGCTTGTTTCATTATATGGCGAAATTGTGTTCAATGATAGTTCTCCATTCAATGCCGATGCTATAGGGTGGCATCAGAATAAATCTAGTCCTTGTCCCGAATCGCCAATTTCATTGCTCTCGGGAAATTGGTCTTGGTCACCAATAGAATCAAACAACGAATCGCAAATAATTCATTTTTCTGATGATATTCAGAACGGTTCTTTACAGCTCCCTGATTTTGGAATTATTACTGTTTGCACAGGATCTTCTCCAACAATCTTTGAATTGGTTTCCGGTCCCTCGTTGCTCCTAAATGAGGAACTTATGGTTCTAAATTCGGATTTGTCCAATTCATCAATTATTCTATCTAATGTTGGGGAAGAACCGGTTTCACTGATTCCTGTGCTTCATTCTTCGATTCCCCTTGATTCAGTTTGGAACATTACGATACCAGATCAGATTCCAGTCAATGGTTCAATTTCCATTGATACCAATCGTTCAGAGGTGTTTGGAGGTTTTACCGGAATTTGGTTTGAGTCTTCATCCATCGGTCTCGAAATTCATCTCGCGGCTTTATGTCATCCCGGTATTGAATGTGGTTTAAGGTGATACATTGCGAATAGGAATATTTGGGATCGGCGCAATAGGTAGTTTGCTAACCTATCGAATAGCTAGAACTGGAGTCTCCCCGTACCTTTTTTCTAGAGGTGAAACGATTCCTGCTTTATTCGACAGAGGTATCATAGTTCATTCATCAGACTCTGTTGATCTGTTGGAGCCGACTGAATATAATATGCTAGAACATGATTCCCCTCTACTAGATGTTGTAATTATTTGTTGTAAATCCGGCATCAATAATTTGGACCACTTGACTCAATTAGCAAACTCTCATTTGGCACATGATGGTATTATTGTTGGAATTCAGAACGGTTTGAGTCATCTTGAGTTGATAGCGAGGCTGTACGATAGATATCGAATAATCGGGGCTTGTATTACCCATGGGGCATCTAGAATCGGTCCTGCAGAAATTCGACTTGGGGGAGAAGGTCGAATCGTCATAGGCCCTTTGGATATTTTCGGTAAACCTCTAAGGGAGAATTTATTCGAAGACTTCATTGAAATATTGGACAAAGCTGGTCTTTATCCTGAACCAGTATCTGAGATAATGCCTCATGTTTGGGAAAAAGTACTAATCAATTTAGCAATAAATCCCATTACTGCAATTTGTGGAGTGAATAATGGCGCTCTTGGTTCTGGCCCCCTTCATGAATTAGCTGTTTCCGTATTGATGGAAGGAGCAACTGTAGCACAACATGAAGGATTTGAAATTGATATCGAGAAAATGCAGAAAACTTTGGAAGAAGTAATAGAAAATACTTCTGAAAACCAAAGCAGTATGTT
>JASLJW010000030.1 GCA_030747885.1 Candidatus Thalassarchaeaceae archaeon | reverse complement strand
TCCTTTCTCGAGGCAAATCGTTTTGGTTTCGGGCCATTCTTCTTCTATCTTCAATCGGTATATTCGCATTCCCCCCAGTAGTTCAAGCGGGTGGAGGTGGAGGTTTAGCAGGTCGACATTGGTATGTGGAACATATTTCGGTGATGCCTGATTGGGCCTTGACTGCCTCGTTTCTGATTCTTCTTGGTGTCTACGGATTAATTATCTTTGAATTAATTGATAGGGCATTAGCTGCAGTCCTTGGAGGCATCCTATGTGTCTTTGTTTTGCATTTTATTGCCGCAGGCGACCCTGGTTCAACAGGGCCTGATTTGCTAGATGTTGTTGTATGGATTGATATGGAAACCGTCGGACTTCTTATGGGTATGATGATTATTGTTGGAGTCCTTTCTGAAACAGGTATTTTTCAATGGGCTGCAGTGGAGGCTTATGCTAGGAGCGGAGGTTCGATTTGGCGACTCATGGTAATACTTGCAGTTGTTACTGCAGTATTCTCTGCATTCCTAGATAATGTAACCACAATGTTGCTAATAGCACCTGTAACGATTCAATTAGCACGTGTTTTGAATTTGAATCCAATTCCATTGTTGGTTGGAGAAGTGATGTTCTCAAATATCGGCGGAACTGCTACACAGATTGGCGACCCTCCGAATATCATCATAGGGGCTCAATTATCCAGAACAAGTCTTGCCGGCTCTCCTCTTGCTGAGCAATCTATTGCATTCATTGATTTCGTGATAAATTTAGCACCAGCGGTTTTCCTCGTATTCCTTCCATCTCTATGGCTATTGCACCGTCTTGAAGGGGAAGGCCTCAATTTACATCGTGATAGAGACATTGAATCTCTTAGGGAAACATACGGGGTAAAAGATCGTCCTATGCTCATTAAGTCTGGAATCATACTGGGAATTGTTTTGGTTGCTTTCTTTGCCCACAGTGCAATAGCCCACCCTCTTTCAAATGTGGCAGTTATTTCCCTTATTGGAGCCTTCATGATGTTGCTATTTGTGGCCCCTCACGAAATTGAACATTATCTTGACGAAGTGGAGTGGACCACTTTGTTATTCTTCGCAGGCCTGTTTATTTTGATTGGGGGACTCAGTGCGATGGGGTTGATTGATGCTCTAGCTGAATGGACTAGTACCATGATTTCGAGAGCCCCTGCAGATGACCGTCTTTTTGTTGCTCTTATGCTACTCCTTTGGGTTTCAGCCATTGCTTCAGCGTTTATTGATAATATTCCATTTACTGCGACAATGGTTCCTGTAATGCTTGAAATTGCACAAGATGTTGATTTAGACCTCCCATTAGGGCCACTAGCATGGGCCCTCGCTCTTGGAGCCTGTTTGGGAGGGAATGGTACACTAATTGGTGCTTCAGCCAACGTTGCCACTGCAGGGATAGCTAGCGCTGCAGGACATAACATTTCGTTCATGCGTTTCTTCAAGACAGGTTTTCCAATCATGATTGTCAGCGTAATTCTTGCTTCGGTTTATTTGTACATCATGTTCGTGATGTGGAAGGTACACGAGACTCCATCTGTAATCCCATATGTTGTAATTGCAATTGGGGTATTGGGCATGGTTATGATTGGACGTATATGGGGTCCCGCAGACATCACTATTGTTGAAGAAGAATGAACTTCTGGCCGTCAGCATCAAATCATGCGGAGTTTACCGGATAGCATGCAAGAGTGTCAGGTGTGCGGCCTTCTCTTTGGTGGAGGAGACCGTTGTCCTGAATGTAAGAGCATATTTGGTTCGACTATTGAGATTGATCAGGACGATACACTTCCATCTGGTCCATTACCTGGAACGGAATCATTGGTAGAGATTCTTCCAGAGGTAGATGGGTTAAGTGGTCCTACTTCAAATGATTCAGAATCTCGAACTAATCTCCCGTTTACGTTAGGCGGGGCAAGAGCATCACCCAAAGTTCAGTTACTATTTGGAGCAGGAACTCGTTCTAATCTATTAACTGATGAAACAGATTCTCAAAATGAAAATCATTTGGATACAGAACATATTGATGCAGAGCCTCAGTATCAAAGTTTAGCTGATGAATCGCCCCCTCAAATTCAACCGGAAGTAGAACCAGATTTCGTTTCAGAAGAGGAGCATTACGATCAATCGCTCGATGAAGAACAATTTGATGACGAGCCGATGCTACTCGAATCTAGGCCAATTGTTCACACTGAAATCAATCAATCAAATGATTCAGAAGATATTGTTTATCATGATTTTTCTGAGGAAATGAATTTCTCAGAAGTAGAGGTTGATTTTGATAATTTAGTAGACCCTGCTGAA
>JASLJW010000029.1 GCA_030747885.1 Candidatus Thalassarchaeaceae archaeon | reverse complement strand
CCCAGCCAGATCAATCAAGACTGTCAGCATGCACTTGAACTAGCACTTTCGTTGAAAGATGCATACGGGGGACGTGTGGTAGTTGTTTCAATGGGTCCTCCTAATTTCCAAATGTCTCACATTACCGCATTAGAACGAGGTGTTGATGAAACAGTCCTTTTGTCGGATAGAAAACTTGGAGGTTCAGACACATGGTCCACAGGTTATGCATTGTCTGGTACTCTCAAACATCTTGGTTACAGTTCTGAACGTAATGATTGGATTGTAATGGGGGGTAGACAAACTACTGATGGAGACACTGCTCATGTGCCTAGCCAAGTTGCTGAGAATCTAGGGATTCCACAAGTCACTTTGGCAGAGACCTGTGAGATTGAATCATCTTTTGCGACAGTACGTAGGATTGTAGAAGGTGGAAGCATGGATCTTCGATTGCCTCTTCCCTGTATGTTATCCATCGCCCCAACTGCAGCACCCCTAAGAGGTCGAAATATGAAGGCCGCAGTGTCTGTAAAGAAACATGTTACCAAGGATGACCGTGGGAAGGATGTGTTCAAGGAAAGTGCGTCGATCTTTCGATTATTATCTGCAGATGATGTTGCATTAGATGAAGAGAAGATTGGCCTTTCAGGATCACCTACAATTGTTGCTGCTGCACCCAAAGTTGAGAAAGCAACTCGTGACCTTCAGATTACAGATGCAGATGGGCTTCAATCCATAGTGGAGGGATGGCAATGACCGATTGGCCTGAAGATGCAGCTATTCAGCGATTTAGTGACGCAACATCCTCTCAAGGAGTCATGGTTTTTGCAGAGATGGTTGATGGCGAATTACTCAATGTAGGGCGTGAACTCATTGGACCAGGAAGGGAGATGGCTGACCAATTAGGCGTTTCTTTAACTGCAATTCTAATTCACCACGATGTTGGTTCAGCACCTCAAGATTTGATTTCATTAGGTGCAGATAAGGTAGTTGTAGTCACCGATCCTCGTCTTGAAAATTTCACAACACTTCCTTTCGCACGGGCCCTCTCTGATTACCTATTGAACGTCCATCGCCCTGAGATTCTCCTCATGGGTGCTACTACTACTGGGAGAGATCTTGCTCCTCGAGTGGCAAGCCGTGTTGATGCCGGAGTTACTGCTGATTGTACTAAGTTGAGTGTTGGTCCATACTATCATCGTAAAACGAAGACGGTCACTACCCACATGCTAGAGGCACATCGACCTTCATTTGGGGAATCTAAGTTGGCTTGTATTATGTCCAACCCACAGCAACTTTGGGCGCCTGCAATGGCTACAGCACGTCCAGGAATTTTCGTTGCCCCTAGCAGCGATTCATCAAGGTCAGGTGAGGTTGAGGAATTCACACCGAACTGGTCAGACAATGATTTCAATGTCGAAGTTATCGAAGTTCGTCGCGGGGGTGGGGAAAGAGTTGAACTTGGTCATAGCAAGATCATCATCTCAGGAGGTCTTCCTTGTGGACAGACTGGGTTTAGAGAAATCCATCAGTTGACTGAGTCACTGAAATCAAAGGGTATTGATGCAGAATGGGCTGCAAGCAGAGCAGCAGTAGATGCAGGGCATGCTCCGAGTACACGGCAGGTTGGACAAACTGGCCAGAGTATCAGACCTCCAGTTTATGTCGCCGTTGCTATCAGTGGCGCACCTCAACATATGGCAGGGATGAAGGACAGTGCGCGTATTATTTCAATCAATACCGATGCGAATTGTACAATGGTAGAGTCGTCTGATGCAGCTATTATTGGAGATTATAGGGAGGTACTTCCAGCATTAATTGCTAAAGTTGATTCTGGTTTTACCTTTGGACTCTGATTTCAATATAAGCAATAGTTTCCCATTCGGAAGTAATAGAATCACTAGGAGATACGTTCTAACTGCCAATCTGTTAGACTTTCTAGCACTTTTTTAGATTTTGAATCAGGTAGTTTGGAAAGGTGGTCGTGAGCTTCCGCATGATGTTCCATAGCCCTTCTTTTCCCATATTCGAGGGAACCAACAGCCTCCATTTCTGAAATTGCTTCAGAAAGTTGGGCTGCTCCTTCTTCCCCCTTACCAAATATAGCATGGAATGTTGGAAGTTTTTTGGGATCTTGATTGAGAGCATGTATCGCCATCATAGTTCTCTTTCCTTCTAGAACATCACTACCTGCTGGTTTCCCAAGAGTTTCAGTATCTCCTGTTATGTCGATTAAATCGTCCATGAGTTGGAAACATAATCCTGTCTCAAGGCCCCATAGTCGACATGTTTCCTGTACTTCTTGACTCGCACCTGCTAACATTGCACCAGTTTGAGCGCATGTTTCGAACATTGCTGCAGTCTTCCCTGAAATCATCGTAAGATATTCTTCTTCAGAGACTTCATCTGATCTATTTTCGAAATCCATATCCATTTGTTGGCCTTCAGATACCTTTCGAACCATTCGACCAATCACTCTTACCAAATCTCTCATGACTTCATCCTTGATATCTTCAGATTCTGCTATCATCTCAAAAGCAAGGGCAAGCATCGCATCACCTGCATTAATCGCAGTTGGCATATCGTATGCAATATGTACTGCGGGGCGCCCTCTACGGATTGGATCATTATCCATAATATCGTCATGGACTAAGGTGAAGTTGTGAATGATCTCAATTGCCGCTCCTAGGTCATGATGTCCACTGTGATGTTGCCCCACAGCTTCTCCAACTATGCTAGGAAGTACTGCTCGAAGTCGCTTTCCACCCCCTTCTATGAGGTGCATCATTGCCCCGCCTAACCTTGGCTCTGTACTTTTCTCAATTGCTCTAGCAATACATTTCTCAGCCGCAACTCGATGTCGATCCATAATTGAAAGTCCAGCACGATCAGGACGTTCTTCCATGAATCGATGAATCATTCCATCCACATGAGGAGTCATGTTGTCGATATCGTCCCACCATTTGTTTAGTAGGTTGATTCGAATGAGGTCGAACCATGGAGCTATAACCAATTTTCCCGCTTCATGGTCTTTAACCATTGAATCAAGTTCATCTTGACTAACCCACCGTGTTTCTTCGATTTCATTTGGATTAGGGTCCACCTCTACATTTGCTCGAACAACCATAATATGATCAATTTCGTGTTCAACCCAAACGTCATTCATCCTCGCCATGTATTCCATTCGAGTCACGAAAACAAGATCATCTGCAGGTATAGTCCCAGAAGGAATACCCAACTCTTGTTCCATTTTTCTTACTGCAGCATTCCGGACTCCGCTTGCATCATCAGTTTCTCTTTCCCCTTCAATGTCGAGAGGATGACTACAACATGAGTTGGCCCATACTCCAGGGAAAGTGATTTTGTCGCTCGCCCTTTTTTGTAACAGCAAACGGTTTTCTGAGTCGAAAATAAGTACAGAGAATGCACGATGCCGTAATCCTGCCCCTCGATGGCAATCTAATTTGGTAGCAGAACCAATCGGAGTATCATCAATGTCGACGAGAATACACATCTCATCCATCATTCCTGCTTGATCAGGGTCTTCGCCTTCAAGTAATACTGGATCCCCCATTTTGCCTCCCCCTCGGTCTGATGATGTGTGGTCTCGCCTATAATCGAACGGGGTTGGAATGAATTCTAGTTCCAATCGCTTCAGAACCCATACATGCGTCGAATACCCTTTCTGGCCTTGTACCGTCAACGAACCAGACATTACTGACGGTTTCAGAAATTTGTGATGCTCGAATCGCTTTGTATTCTATTCCTCCTGTGACGTCATGTTCTGAATCGTGTTTTCCACCAAAACCCATGGATTGGTTCCAATTTGGAATCAGTATTGAGTTTGGGTCATGAGGTGGATGTGACATTATACCATCACAATCAGCCAACGCGAAAACACATGAATCTACATCTCCCCATTCAGTTGCAATTCTGAACATGAGGTCATCTCCAGATAGAATTCCAAAACCTTGGTGAGGGTCATCGACTACGTCTCCATGAACTATCGTCAACATCCCTGAATCTAGGAAATTCAATTCACCTGAAAATTCAGGACCTGTGCCTCTAGCCCAAAGGTGCGGGTGAAAGACATTGAAATCAACATTTAATTTTGAAAATTCTGCAGCTAATAATTGGTTGAGTTCTTTCATATCTAATCGAACCTGTTTTACGGCCTCTTCTTGTGTTTTTGTATCTCCATCTGGACTAAATGAATCGTCTACTTTGCCTTCTATTAAACGCCATTTTTTTGCTCTTGCATGTCCAAACGAACCAGCACCATGAACCAATGCGACCCTACATCCATGGTAGATCAGTTCAGCAATAGTTCGGGCTGATTTTTTAATCTCCTCTGTGTTTGGTGAACACACTCCTTTCTTATTGGTTAGAAGCCCTCCGCCTAGTTTCAGAACTACCTTTCGGCCCCCCTCCATGTACATCGGATGAAGTTGTTGTTCATCATGGTGCGCACACAGATTGATGATGACTAACATGTTCGGAAGGGCATGGCGCCCACCGTAGATGAGTTCAGGAGATACCTCCAAGCTCGCCGCAATGAACTACATACTATCGTGGATCCTGAGGAACGTGAACGTGTTCGAGCTAGAATAGATATTGCTCTTCAAGAGGCGTTAGATTTCGGTGCAGCAGTCGAGATTCGAGAGGAATTAAAATCACGAATTTTTGATGAAGTTGACTCATCTACTCGATTAATTGAATCTTCAGATAATTTGCCAAGTACGCGAATAGAAGGAGATGGTTGCCCGAAGTGCGAAGAACCTCTGGAGGCAGATCTAGACTTTTGCTCATCATGTGGGCATGAACTCTGATTTATTCTTCTTCTTCCCATTTGGAAATGAGTGGAGATAATCTTCCATCTTCTTCTTCTACTCGGTCTAGGTACTGAGGCTCTACTTTCTCTGCCAAGTACACTGTTGTACCTGCTTTCCAAACAGTATCTCCGCTAGCGGTCATCTGTGCGGTATCAACTTCAAGAATAACAGGTCGGCGCAATTTCTGCCCTCCAAGACGTCCGGCTTCTGCAGCCTTTGCAACAGTTTGCGATAAGTGGACATGACTTCGATTCCCTGGAAGAATTCCAATGTCCATGATTACTTCTAAATCTTCATCAGAGCAAGGGAAGAAGAGGGAAGCTGGGATATCATCAGTTGGCAAATCTAACTCGATTTCAACAGTATGTCCGTAGGTTGCACGTACGGTGTTTCCTCTTACTTCGTATCGTCCTTTCTTATCACATTCTACTACTGCCTTAACGTGATGAGGTCTTAGCCATCTTCCAAATCGGCGACTCTCCTTATCTCTTAGAGCATCAACAAGTTCGCGGATGTCCACCCATCCGTTTAGGTCCATCTCAAGATTATAGCGATCTGGATCATGGCGGCAGACTCTTGCAAGTCTACGTCCAATCGTCTCACGTTCCCCTGTTCTCATGATAAATTTCCCTTCTGAATTACATGCAGGACATAGCTGGTCATCGGTAAAGTATCCATGGAGGTTGCATTCGCGTATCATATCGACCAAACTGGGCCAATCAAAGCCCGTTCATAAGCCGATTGGGTGTTTTGGTAGAAATTTCACGGCACATTCATGCCTAATTGTTGTCAGGGAATCATATGGAGGCCTACGTATGCGGCTATGTTCGTTCTCCCTTCACTCGCGCACATAGGGGTGAATTGAAGGACATTAGGCCCGACGATTTGGCTGGCCAAGTGGCACACACTCTCTTGCATAGGACCGGTATAGATCCAACATCTTTGGACGATGTAATGGTTGGGTGTGCCTATCCTGAAGGAGAACAGGGCCTCAATATTGGCCGAATTATTACACACTACCTGAAAGGGCCACCAGACCTCCCAGGGATGACCACAAACCGCCTCTGCGGATCGTCAATGCAGGTGATGCATACTGCTGCTGGCATGATTGCGCGTGGATGGGGGGACCTATTCCTCTGTGGGGGGGTTGAATCGATGAGTCGTATTCAACGCGGTGGATTCAATCGTTCTCCATCGCCCTTCCTTGAGGAAATTATGCCGGATGCCTACATTAGCATGGGGCTAACAGCAGAAAATGTCGCAGCACGTCATGCGATTCCTCGAGTGCGACAGGAGAAGTTCGCCTTCGACAGCCATCAGAAGGCAATCCTCGCGAAACAGAATGGCCTTCTGGACGACGAGGTATCTACAATTTGTTCATCAGATATGACCTACGATGTAGATGTCGACGGTTGTATGCGCGACTCCACTCTAGAAGCCATGGCTGCACTTAAGCCGGCATTCATCGAGGACGGTGTCGTTACGGCGGCGACTAGTTCTCCCCTAACAGATGGAGCATCGTTCAGTCTGATTGCCTCCAAAGATGCAGTCGAGACACATGGCCTCAATCCTATGGCACGCATCGTCTCTGCTGCCGTTTCAGGAGTACATCCTGATGAAATGGGTCTTGGACCAATTCCTGCAACCCGCCTCGCACTTAATCGTGCAGAACTTACTGTGGATGATCTCGATGTAATTGAATTAAATGAAGCATTTTCAAGTCAATCATTGGCATGTATCGATGAATTGAATCTACCTGAAGAAAAAATCAATCTAGATGGGGGGGCGATTGCAATCGGACATCCTTTGGGTGCTTCAGGAGCTAGGATAGTTGGGAAGACAGCCAGTTTGTTACAGAGAACTGGTGGGAGATACGGTCTTGCTACGATGTGTATAGGTGGCGGAATGGGAATTGCTACCATTTTAGAGAAAGTTTGACAGTCGCAACTCCTATTTGAGCGGTGTCCTGTGGAGGACCATGTTCAACCGTGGTGGACGCGATGAGGCGAAGAAGAATCTCCAGGTCGATGAGGATGGAGATTGTGCAAGATGTGGCGGAGATGCACAGCCATCTTCCATTAGCGGATATTTACAATGTGTCAGATGTCAATATGAATGGCAGGATCCAAATGCAGTTTCATCAGGTCCTGTTCGAGCAACAATTCAGGATGAATCACGTAAGGTGGATGAGTTCAAACAAGAATTAGAGAAGGGTAGCCTTCGAGGAGTTCTAGGACTTGATTCAGATCTTTCGAAGGAGCAAGAAGCAACACTTGGTCGTCTTCAAGATAGATGGATGGATGGGATGGCGGGTCATTTCAATGCCGCAGAAGATGAGAGAAAACCATTGATGATTTCATTCGATAATGACGACAATATTGTTGCTACCGAACTCGCCGTAATTTCAGTACTTGGAAATGATTTTGATGGCGGGGAGGAGATTCGGGTTGAGTACCCTGGAAGAGATACAGAGTTCTATTCTATGGATGCTACCGATGATCGTGGTTGGCGCGTGGGGCGTGCAATCCCCGATACTTGTCGCAATATTGCGTCAATAATCAATAGGAAATCGACTATTGTACATGCGGAATCATCCGAAGACACAATTGTGATTGAACCACGAGATGCCTCTATTCAACCCACAAGTGTCGTAATTTTCGTAGATGATCCAGGTGGGAAAAATATGTTGTTGGAAAGAGATGGAAGGGTAATCGATGTCGATGCAATGATGACGATTGAAGACTATAGAGAAATGCTTAGTCTAGTAGTTGATGATGGAGTAATTACTCCTTCAGAAGATGAACTTCTATGGATTATGCGTGCAAATTTGGGAATCAGTGATGAGCAGCATTTACAGCTTCTCATCAATCGGTTTGGTGAAGGAATTGTGAAGGAATGTCCAGCATGTCATGGCATGACGCCTTACCTTCCCGACCATGGTGGATGGTGGTGTGAACCCTGTCAGAATTGGGTTTGAAAATTTTTTGAACTAATTATGTTCAAGTCGTGGACTTCATATACCGAATCATGCACCACATGATACAGGCTGGATTGAGATGGCTGGTGACAACGACTTATACATTGGAATAGACCTCGGAACGTTTCGTTCCGTTTTGACTTCGAGCGCAGGGCATGAGGAAGAAGTTCTCACTGTCGTAGGGACTCCCAAGGACCCCATTGCTAGGAACATGTTGGGGAAGGATGTTTTGTTCGGAGAAGAGGCACTGAAGAACCGTCTTGCACTGGACCTGTTCCGCCCATTAGAACATGGTGTAATCAAGGATACAGCAGAAGATAAGAAGTTCATTGCTCATTTTATTAATCATCTAATATCTCTTGCAGATCCTGAAGAATACGACAATGTTGTCGCAGTGATTGGAGCTCCAGCAGAAGCCTCATTCACTGATCAAACAGCCATTTTCGATGCAGCCTCAGGAAGCGTCAATGCTGCAATGATTATTTCTGAACCATTCGCTGTGGCATATGCTTTGGACATGATTGGCCACACCATCGTAATTGATATCGGCGCAGGTACATGTGATATTGCACGTGTTTACGGAACAATTCCAGGTCCTGATGATCAGATGCACACCGGTTATGCAGGAGATCATATCGATAACACTCTAATTGAAGCAGTTCAAAAGAAGTATTCTGGTGCTCAGATTACTAAGGACATGGCTCGACGTTGGAAGCAGCAATTCTCTTTCGTACGCACAGCAATACCAGATCAACCTGTAGTGGTGGATTTCAGTATTGAAGGAAAAGCCATGGCTTTGGACATCACTGATTGCGTCCAGGCTGCTTGCGAATCAATTGTTGATCCAATTGTTGGAAATGTCAAGAAATTGATAGCGTCAAGTAATCCTGAATTCCATAACGAATTTAGAAGAAACATGATCCTAGCAGGTGGAGGCTCTGGAATCACTGGCCTAAACATCATGATTGAAGATAAGCTTGCAGACATTGGAGACTGTACTGTTCATGTCGTCGATGATCCTGTAATGCTTGGTGCACTTGGTGGATTGAGACTATCAATGGAAGTTCCTACAGATATGTGGTCTTCATTGACTCTAGCATCACGTTAAGGAATCATTCAGATTCATTATGTGCTGATGGAACCAGTGGGTCGCTACAATGTGGGCAAGTATCCGATGCTAGCAGTTTCTCTAGAACGATTCCTAGTAAACTTCCACATGATGGACATGATGCCAAGACCTCATTTTCAGTAGTATAACGTAGATGTGCAAGAGCGGCAGCACCTCCTGAATACCATTGTTTGTAATCTGGATGCTCCATTCTTTGCACTCGGATAATTCCCAATCCTGCGAGAATCATCACCAATATTGCATCCAACATTATACCATTCATTAACCAAACAATTCCCATTAATCCCAAAATTGTGGAAGACATAAGATACGCCACTTGTCCCGCACGAATTCCAATAGTGCTTCCTCTTTTTGTGAAGCGAAATGCACAGATTCCTTGCAAAGCGGCAATTGCAAATGCAGGTCCAATGAGTGCACTACCTAAACTCCCGACAATCCATGCTGCGGTGAGCCCATTTAGAACGAGAAAAATCGCTTGATGTTTGTGACTCTGTTTCAGCCCATACTCGACACTCGACAACTCGTTCATGAGTTCCGGAGGAGGGTGGTCATCATCATTCTATGTAATCGACGACCTATTGAGGACGTACCCTCTCGTCGTTTCATGCCGAGGGACGTAGATGTGGTCACTCATGGTTCATCTCTTTCAGGAAGAAGGGTACTGCTCGGCATTACTGGAGGTATTGCTGCTGTTGAGAGCGTGCGGTTAGGTAGAGAACTTCGGAGGCATGGTGCAGAACTACACGTCATCATGACAGAAGCTGCTACCAAGGTCATCACACCTTTGGCGGTTCGTTGGGCAACCCAGGCTACAGTGGATGTAGAATGGTCAGGTGACATGCCTCAATTGGAGGGTTTCGATGCCATTCTTGTTGCACCCGCTACTAGAAACACCCTTTCGAAACACGCCAATGGAGTAATGGATACTCCTCTAGCAATGGCACTTGCAGCTGCAACAGGCAACAACACACCTATCCTATTGGTTCCATCAATGCACGACGATCTTTTTGACGATCCTGTGACATCCGATTTAATCAATAGAATTGAGGAAAGAGGGTGTTCTGTTCTTGTTTCGGAATCAGAAGAAGGGCGGAGGAAACAACCCAGTCCTGAAGACATTGTATCTCGATTAGCACATATTGTGAATCGAGATGAAAGTTCTAGGAGCATATTATTGGTAATTGGTGGAACCGAGACTCCAATCGATGATGTAAGGGTCATTTCGAATCGATCTACGGGCCGAACTGGTTGGATGCTTGCAGATTATTTGTATCGAAAAGGGCACCGGGTATGTGTCTTAGCTGGCCGTTTATCGTTTGTACCCTCTACAATATGCTTTCCAATTATTCGTTCAATGGATCCTCTTTCAATGAAATGCTGGGTCAAGGATTTAATTGAAAATGAAGAGATGTTGATTGATTCAGTTGTATGTGCTGCTGCAATATCGGACTTCGTCGTATCTGATTCACATTCAGGAAAAATTCCCTCGGGGGATGATGCTGTGTTAAATCTGACACCGTTTCAAAAGATACTCGATATGATTCCCGGATGGCTTTCTTCCAATGGTAGAGACAACGGTCATGTAATCGGTTTCAAATTACTTAGTGGATCAACAGAAGAAGAATTGGTGAATGCTGCTAGATTACAGATCGAACGAACAGGAGTCTCTGCAGTAGTAGCCAATGATTTGTCACAGATTGATGGAGATGGGCCAAGAGCAATATGGGTGACATCCACAAATGTTGAGAAATTGAATGATACAAATCACATTGGAGTAGCCATTGATGGCTTACTTAGGGCGTAGGTTTGAAGTTCGGCGTCCATGGCCATTAATCGATGGCAGGTCCGGACAAGGCAAAGCGGGGCATCCCGCCGAAGTCTGACTTTAATGCGTGGTATCCGGCAATAGTCGAGATTGCAGACCTTGTTGACAAGCGGTATCCAATCAAGGGAATGGACGTATGGAGGCCATATGGTTGGAAGGCAATGAAGAGGATTGATGCCCTTACTCATGCTGAGATGGAGAGGACAGGGCATGACGAAGTACACTTTCCACTATTGATTCCAGAGGATCTTCTAGAGAAGGAGAATAGATTGGTTGCCTTACTAAAGGCAGCAAGAGATGCTGGCGTAGATCCGTCTGAATTGAGGATGGATGAGGAACCAGCCGGGTTCAAGAAAGAAGTATATTGGGTAAAACATGCTGGAGAAAATGAACTGGATGTTCCAATGTTTTTGAGACCTACATCAGAGACTGCAATGTATACTATGTTTCCATTATGGGTCCGTAGTCATGCGGATTTGCCATTGAAAACCTATCAAATTGTTAACACATTTCGATACGAAACCAAGCAGACAAGATCCTTTATTCGCGTTCGAGAGATTCATTTCTTTGAAGCTCATACCGCTCATGTCGATGAAGAAGATGCAACTCGTCAGATAGAAGAAGACCTTGAGATTGTTTCCAACATCATGTCTGATTTGGGATTGCCTTACATCGCTTCCAAGCGTCCAGTGTGGGATACATTCCCTGGCGCATGGTACACAATAGGGATTGACGTAATCATGCCCAATGGGCGCACACTTCAGGTTGCTTCTTGCCATCATTATCGAGATCAATGGGCCCAAGCATTCGATTTGTCTTACGAGGCAGAAGATCGTACTACCAAGTATTGTCATCAGACTACTTATGGAATGTCGGAAAGACTTCTGGGAGCAGTAGTTGGCATGCACGGAGATGATTCAGGACTAATTATGCCTCCATCAATGGCACCAATTCAGGTGGTTTTAGTTCCAGTTGCTGCCCACAAATCAGAGGCTGTAATGGATACTGTTAGGGATGTTGAATCAACTCTCAAATCTGCAGGGATTCGAGTACATGTTGATGACAGAGACATCCGCCCAGGTCAGAAGTACTACGATTGGGAAATCAAAGGTGTGCCACTTCGATTGGACATCGGCCCAAGAGATGTTGAGAAAGGTCATGCATTCGCAGCGAGAAGAACTGGTGGAAAACAACCAATCCCATTAGCGACAATTTTGGAATCAGTGAATAATGAATTAGATGAAATCCAGACGGATCTAAAATCGTCATCTACTGAACACAGAAATCAAATTGTCAAATGTGTAAACTCATTGGATGAATTAACAGACGAAGGACACATCTTCGAAGTGGCATTCTGTGGTACTGATGCAGACGCAGAAGTACTTGAGAAAACATCGAATCTCACATTACTTGGGGAGGCGCTAGAACAATTCAGTGAACCACGTCCCTGCATTGTAACTGGTGAAATGACAACAATTCGACAACATCTAGC
>JASLJW010000028.1 GCA_030747885.1 Candidatus Thalassarchaeaceae archaeon | reverse complement strand
ACTGGCAGTCAAATGTACTACGATTACGAAACAGTTGGATACCAATCACCTAACGGTGCTGAAGGTGACACGATTCTTTCTCGTGGTCAAGGATACCAATCCGGTTACACTCCATCTCGATGGACAAACAACTACCGAATTGCTACTGATGGAAGTTCTCACGGATACGAGTCCTTCACAGCAGGAATGACTGAGTTGTTCAATTACGATGAAGTCTTTACTGGCACATCTAACGGTCGCCCGTACACATACTACTGTACACGTTACTGGAGCAGTTACCGAAATCAGTGCAGTGAGGTCATCGACATACCTGCTGATTTCGACTTTGAGTACTTCGGAAACACATACAGTGGAAACAGTGGCCACAAGATCCATGCAATCCGTCATGGTGCAATGCAGTTCTCAACCAGTTCGTCTAGCAATTCTGCTCAGATGATGTACTACGGTTGGAGTACTACAATGCCGGATCTTCCGTCCACTAGCAGTTACGTCAACAATGTAGACCTAGCTCCATGGTGGGGTTACTACGCATCGTACTACTGTTACTATGACAATTCCAATGAATGTTCGATTAGAACCAAGACCATCCCATTCAATGGCGCTGGTACTGATGTCGCAGCAGATATCAACACCCCAACCATTTGGGATCTTGAGATGAGCCCGATTAGAATTACTCCTGCAAACGGCGATTACATCACCGTCAATGCAGACCTCACTATTGAGTCTGGAGTAACTGTCGAGATTGCAGAGAACAAGGGAATTGTGTTCAATGGTGCTTGTAACAAGCTCACTGTGAACGGTACTGCTGAACTACCAGTGAACATCACTGATCTTGGCACCACATCTGCCAAGGCATTGGGAATGGCGTTCACCAACGGTTGTACTACTTCTGGTGGTACAGACGATCGTCACACCTTCACACATACCAATTTCGAGAATATGTCGGTAGCCATTAGCGCAGGTAGCGCATGGGGCTCCACACCTCGATACAACGGTAACGTTGGTGATTTCGAGATGAGTGACATGACCTTCGACAATGTCGACAAGGCAATCAGCCACGGCAGCGGTCAAGGAACCAGTTTCACTATGGAGAACTTCGCTATCACCAACGCAGCAGACGCCTGTATGGACCTTCCACAGGACGCAGTCGTTGACTTGCGATTCGGTTCGATGGATGAGTGTAATACCAACTGGAACGACTGGGGCGGCGCAATCGTCAACTACCCTGGTTCCAATGGTGGTTCTCTAACAATGGAGAACGTGACCATTACAGACGCTCGCGCTAACGGAATTAGCGTTGATTACGATGCACTATGGTTGAGTAACGTTTCTCTCACCATCCCTGACCTCACTAATGATGCAGGTCGTCCAGGAACCAATTGGAATCCTGACGGTGGAGTATACCATGACGCAGATTCAACATCTGGATCTACGTTCTATGGTTACGGACTAACTATTGATGGTTATTACCGAGGCGTCTATACTCAGGCAACTGATTCAGTTCACATGGAAGAAATAGCTGGTACAGGATTGGAAGGCTTCATCTCAGTAATTCCTGCAGGTGCATCTTCATCTGTTACTGGTGCTACAGGCGCTGATGCAGTCTTCGACGACATCACCATGAGTGGTAGTAGCAACAGCGATAGTCAGCTCTACTTAGAGAGGACTCGTCCAGATTCAATCAACGATGTTTCGTTTACTACATCGGGCAGTGGTCCTGGATTGTACCTTGCAGGTAATTCACCTGATTCGGGTACGGTCACTGTAACAGGCTATGAAGGCGCACACATGCGTGCTGTTGGTTGTGGTTGGACTGTTGAAGCATCCACTGTTTCAATCGACACAGATAGTACTGCAGTGATTTCGAACTGTGCATCTTCGTCTTCTTCGAACAGAGTCACAGTAAGTGGGTTTGACTTGGATTACACAGGAACAGGCTCCTCAACAGGCGCATCCTATGCACAGAACTCGATCCTAACCATGGCAGATGGTACCATCGATTCGGACTTCTCGAACATTGGTTCAGCAGGTCTAGATGGTTCTGTCCGAATGATTGGAATCACGTACGGAACAACTGAGTGTATTACGTCCTCAACGGCGTACTCACAAACTACGTGCCCAGCAGATGTCCTTCACCCGAACGGCGAAGCATTCGTCGGCGGTATGGCTACTGTGGGAGTGTTCCGTGTAATCAACCAAGTGCCAACCTATGTCGGCGATCACAGAGTTACCACAACTGTCGTTACTACTTCAGGAACTTGCCCAGATCTTTCGAATTCTGGCTTGTGCACTGTAAACGATATTGCAGTTGTAGGCAGTGCGTCCACTAACGGAAATGGTCTCGCTGAAGCTTGGCTCATTACAAATCGTCTAGGGTATTCCTCGACAGGAACTACTGTGACCAACACGTACACAGACCACTCGTTCAACATTGGTGGCGGTGCAGGTCAGAATACCACTTCCCCAGCGGATGCATGGTACACTACTGATTACAACGATGCTCAGCATGATTTGCCAATGACAATTGGTTCTCGTGCTGACTTCCAATTGGAAGCATACCCAATGGATTGGAATGGCGCAACTGTGGATTGTACATGGTTAGCGAACAACGATTCCGCGTCTTTAACCGGTGGATATTACACCTACACATTACAGATTGTTACTCTATCTACGGACCTTGTTCTAGATGGATGTAACCTACATCTGAATGGTACCAAGATGAGTGTAAACTCGACTGGAAGTACATCAGATCCTACCATCACATTACGAAACGGTGCACAACTGTACCTAACTGGCGGTGTCCAATCTGGTGGCGTTGATGGATACATCAAGGCTGTAACCAGTCTTTACGGATGGAAGATTAACATCGAGGGTGGTACATTCGACATGGATCATTCATTCATTCGTGATATGTATCAAGACACCACCACAAACAGTGGTGTGTATCTAGGTGCAGGTGCGACAATGAATATGCTCAATGGTTCCTATGCTATGGGTTCCTATGCAACCAGTCCATCAATGGCCACAATCAAGGTCGCAGGTGGTAAGTTGATTATGGACGATGCTCGCGTCTCCAATAACCAACAGACTGGTGTGGGAGTACATCTAGAGCAGACCTCTTCGTCTGTTCTTGATGACATCACCATTGAGAATGCAGCAACTGGAATTGTTGTAAGGAATGGAGCACCTACTGTGAACGACTTTACATTGTCGAACAACGATGTTGGTGTTGAGAACTACGGTGGCATGGCATTGCCAACCATCTACAGATCTCCTCTCTTACAGGGTCAGTCAGGATGGCAGACTCATGAGATTGACATCACGAATTTCGCAAAGGACGACGAGGTATTGCAGATGGCGTTTAACTCAGTATACGCTGGTGGAAATGCTCACCCGTACAACTACTACTCGTCCCATTACTACATGATCTACGATCGAATGCGAATTTACGCAGACACAGGTGATGGTAACGGTCTAGAGTTGATTGACTACGGTCACAACATGGTACTGAATACCGATGCAGCAACAAACTATGGTGAACCACCAGTTTGGGATTGTAACGCATATGGTTACGAATACAACCCAGGTGGGTCGTACCAGTACGCATACTACGGATACATGCTGAATTACGGTCCAAGCCAGTTGCAACAGAACGGGTCATACAACAACCCACCACTCAACTATGGTTTCAGGACAGTATCAGCTCCTGGTCTAACAACCAACACGAACTACTACCCGTACCACTATACGGCGGGTTACTGGCCAGCTAACTATTACCCAGCTACATACCCAACAACACCTGAAGTTCTAGAAGGCGGATCTGGTGGAATGTGGGGGTACTACGGTGTATGTCAGGATTACGCATACAGATTCGGAACTCCTAACCCGTCTGGATTCAGACACGAGTTCCCTCCGATTAGCACACCTGGCGATTCATACGTTGAGGTTGTTTTGAAGATGGACGTATACCACAACAGGAACAACTACTTCCAGGACAGAGTTGACTTCCTCACTCGCGGAGGTGCAGATGCTACCTCTATGGGTGACTGGCAACGAGAGTTCGGAGTAGCTAGCCTGAGCAATGGTGAGATTACTGGTAGCGAAACTGGTGTCAAGATTACTGGTGGAACTGCAGCAGGATCCTATGATAATTTGAACATTATAGACCCTACAGATGAAGGAATACTGTTCGATGGTTCAAACAATATCAACTTCAATGACGTCACAGTCACTGATGGTCGATATGCAACTCGAATGACTTCCTCTGCAACAGGAAAGACTGCAATTACGAATGCAAACTTCGATGGCCAGACCCAGAGCGCTCTAGTTCTGACTGGAGACATGGGACTTGCATTCGGTGGTGTAATCAATAATTCCGCAACATCTGGAATTCACGTACCGTCTTCCTCTACCAAGGATTGGTCCTTTGATTCATTGACGATTTCGAACTCTACTCTTGGTCTTCAGCACGACGGTACAGGAGATGTCCGAATGGTTGAATCTGTAATGTCATTGAACACGAACGACGTCGAAATAGGTGAAGGTTCTGTAACCTTCATCGAAGGAGATATTGGAACTGGTTCAGGAGTATCGGTTGATGGAGGCGGTGTGTTCACACGTGCTCGATTCTACGATGTTACTCTTGAAGCAGATTCTTCATCCGTAAATGGCGCTCTTGCGAAATTGATCGATGCAGATGGTCGAGCTGTGGATGAAGGCAAGTCTGATTCTTCAGGTCTTGTTGATAATCTTGAGTTCGTAGCATATACGATTAATGCAGGTGGAACGAACACGATGAACCTTGCAGGAATGCAAGTGGCATCTGTGTACAAGCATGCAGCATACGAATACCGTTACGCTCTTGAGACAGTTACATTGACTGATGATCCTGGCAACGCCGACACAGTCGATATGGCTGACCAGATTGATGCGCATGTCTGTTACCGTTCCAACGGAAATTACGGACTTTCAGCGTGCAGTAGCAGTGTTGGCTATGGAGGCTCATGGACGGCACCAAGTGGGCTGAAGCAGTACGATGCATACTATGCAATGAGTGGAGAGCAAAACAACATGGCAATCTTGATGGATAACTCCTACAACTACATGGATGCAGCTGCTGCTACGTACTTCAACAACACGATTATCTTCACAACAGGATACGATACCAACAACTTGGCATCGATTCGAGTCGAGTATCCGTATACTCAGAAGGTTAGCATGGATGACACTACTGTGATTGGAATGGGAGAAGCATCCAATGATAACCCAGGTGGTTTCTATCTTGGTTACTCTGGTACCTCTAACTATGGTGCATGGGATGTTAACAATACCAAGTTAATCGGTATAGCTTCAGCAGGATCCGGTAAGGGATACTATGGCGCTCCATCCATGTTTGAGATTACAAACAGTACGTTGTCTCATTACACTGCTCCGATGAAGACCAGTTCGTTCTACTACTACCAGATTTGTATTACAACTGCTGGAATAGACGATGTTGTGATTGAGAACAACAAGTTCTTCGATTGTGATGCTGGCGTAATGATCCCGTACAACTACTACGCATACAGTTCCTACTACGGTGGTACTGGTACTGACGATATGGTTGTCAAGGACAACGTATTCACAGACACAGGTTCGATTGGATTCTGGTTCTACCTGAACACCTTGGCTGATGATGTCCTCATTGAGGGCAACACCATTACTGGTAGTACATCACCATCATACGGTGTGTATATTCAGGACGCAACCACCAACTCCGTGGACGTAGTAGGTAACGACATCAAGGCTGATGTTGGATTCTACTCGCGAAATGGAAAGCAGTGGGATGTTGATGGCAACACTTTCCGTGGAATTGGAGATGACGCCTTCCCAGGTGTATACGTCCAGTCCGGTTGGGGCACAATTACAGACAACACTCTGATTGACGCTGATGGAGGAATCTCCGTATACGGCATTAGAGGAGCAAACGATGTCCACATACAGGACAACGACGTTTCTTTCTCAACAGGTCGCGTACCGACCAGTGCTCTAGGAATCAGTGTGTCCAATTGTGGATCAACTTCTGAGGTACTCATGGGCGGCAACGACGTTGAGGTAATCTCGAACGCTCTTGTTACCAATGGTTGCACAGTGTTTGACGAAGGAAGTTCGTTCACCAGTCTTGGTGGCGCTGCACCTCGTGTTCACCCAGTGGACATACGTGCATCGACTTTCAGTCCACAGCATCTATCCATTAACTTGGGAGATACTGTGCGCTGGCACGCTACTTCGTACTACAACGATCCATCGTGCTACATGCACTCCACCACAGCTAACAGTTCAGCTGGAAACCCACCTGAGTGGGACAGTGGAATGATGAACAATGGAACGTACTTCAGTCATACATTCAATACGGCTGGAACGTATGAATACCATTCCGACAACTGTGCGGTTACTATGTGGGGTAGCATTACTGTGGCCACAACAAGTGGACCAACTCTTGCATCAACTGGAATCAATGTTGCAGGTAGCGGTGATGACGTCTCCCTATCGAACACATCGATCAGTGGATTCGGAATTGGTATCTCTATGGAAGGCGGCGACTTGTACCTTGGTGGTTCACCACAGGTCCGCAGTGGATCTGGTGCACTAATTGTTGCAGACCGTGCTGGTATTCAAGCAGAAGATGTGGATATCACCATTAACGGAGCAACCATCGAGGTCGACGACACCACTGGTGTTGGAGTTGATGCAGTAAGTACTGGCGGAGTAACCCTCTTGGACATCACAGACTTGTCTACAGATGGTGGAGTCGGTGTACTCGCTGATGGCCACAAGCTCTTCCGATGGAATGGTGGCACTAGTGCTTCCGATGTCACTCTGAAGACCCTCAATGCAGCCACTGGTTCAATCGAGAACATGAGTTGGGCAAACACTGGCACTCAAATCAATGCAGGTCCATTCAGTACGATTACCAGCGTTGGAAACGGGGTCTTGAACCCGGCCAAGTTGACTTTGACCACTACTTCGATAATCCACGAGGGTAACCTCTTGGATCTCGATGTAACTCATATGGGTTCAGCAGCAACTGATGTTGGTGTAGTGATTCGTTCAACTGAAGACTTCAACACGGCAACTGGTGGAGCGATACCTCTTGTAGGTCACTCTCGCGCTGAATACGTGAGCCCATCATGGCGCACTCGTGCCGGTGCTACAATCGTAGCAGATGGAGACATGGGTGATTGGGTCGGAGAATACACTGCTTCGACAAACATCGCTGATGATATGATGCCTGGTGAGGTAGCGGTAAACGTCACTACTGGTGCTGGAATGCGCGTCACATGGGATTCATCCAACATGTACATTGGACTGTCTGGAGTGACTTTCACTGCATCTGACGGTTTGATCTACTTGGATACTGTAGCTGGAGGAAGCAGCACTGGAGACAACTGGTACGTCAGTCATAACCTGCCGTTCCAAGCAGACTTCATGCTGTTTGCTGAAGATGCAACCAGTTGGGGAATCAAGCGTGTAACGCCTACCGGAAACTGGGTCGATGTGACTTCGTCCTGTACAGGTATCCAATCCTTCGTTGGATTCGGATACCCTGGATTCACTCCTACGTTCAATCTGAACTCTGAGTTCGCAATCCCATGGTCTTGCATTGGATCTCCAACAGAGGATGTCCGATGGTTGGCTATTGTTCAGAATGAAAACTCTGGTCACGTGCTTGGAATGTACCCTCCACAGATGTGGGATGCAGCCAACGCAACGGCACAGAACTTCTACGACTTTGGTAACTTCGACCTAGGTGGAGTTGACTTGCCTGATGGTTCAATGGATGACTTCTTGCTCATCTTCAGAACATACGCAGGTACAACAACTCCAACTCCACCTCGTCCATACGACATCATCGTAAAGGTTCGAGATGCAGACAATGACTACTGGGATTGGGGAACTGAGACCAATGTTATGATGAGTACCAACCAAGAGGTTGAGATCGACATCAAGAGAGCTAAGCCTGTAATTCAGAACCTTGTTGATGTAACAGTTGATGAGGATACTGGACTGACTTCAATCACCATGACCGATAAGGCGGATGATTATCAGGATCAGGAAGCATCTCTAACATGGGAAATAGTTGATTCCGCAGCCAATACTCATACGTTCATAACACCGTACAGTTACGTGTTGAATGGGCACAGTTTGGATGTCACAACACTACAGGACCAGTTCGGAGGTCACCGCTTGAAGGCTACCGTCACAGATAGTGATGGCCTGAATGCAACTCAGACTTTCCACTGGAACGTTACAAACGTGAACGACAAGCCAGTAATGTGCAACACTGCACGTAGCGACTGTGTCTTGATGGTATACGATGGAGGCTCTGCTGAGACCTTCAATATCCGAGACGAGCAGGCGGTTGATGGATCCACAGGATTCACCATCCCACGTTCACTCGGTAGTGTGTACAACGTGTCTGGAAGCTACATCATCGATATGGCTAACGAGAACACTCAGACGGACAACAACCCATACGCGGTTCCACAAACATATGTTTGGAGTGCCAATGAGGGTGACGATTGTGTGCCATTCTCAGTTGAGATGTCTAGTACAACTGACTTGCTCTTGACCGAGAATGCGACCAACGAGAATGGTGGTATGTGTACCATTGTATTCGGATTGAGTGACGGTGTAGATAGTGCCGACAACGAGTCGATTGACTTCATCGTTAACCCGATTAACGATGCTCCTGTAATCCCGAACTTCGACGCCTCTACTGGCGCTGTAATCGAGGTTGCTAACGGAGATATCCTATACCAGGGTGATGAAAACGATTGGTACTTCGAACTCACTGAGGACGACACGAATGTGGACAACCTAACGTTCAATCTAGCGAACATGATGTCAGATATTGACCATCAAACAGCAGATTACCAGTGGGAAGTCGCTAAGACAGCAATGTGTGATTACGATCACTACTTCACAATCGCTTTCGATCAGGACACTGAAGACATGTCGATTACACTGATTCCGGATGCTACAACAACTGCTCCGACCAGTGAGATTGACTTCCTACAGGACGCTGATGGAGATGGCGTACGAGATGGTGGAATACACCAGATAGTTCCAGCAAGCGGTTACTACTGCACTGTATCTCTCTGGTTGAATGATACTGCTGAAGCACCGAGCTACATCAACTACAGTCAGGCTGGTTACGATACCTACGATCAGAGGTCCGACCGAGTTACTCTAAACATCCGCGTGAACAACGTGGCTGAGGCTCGTCCGGATTACCACTTCGACACCGATTTCGGTTTCTCTGCTGGTAACGACGACAACATTGACGCAGTATTGCCGGGTACTCGAGTACCATTCACTGTCAAGGTGACGAACAATGGAGACGATCCTACGCTGTACAATTACGGTCACGATCTACAAATCCGTTTCACTGCAAACGATAACCCAGGTATCCAACACCAGGTAACACTGGAGTGGGATGATGGAGAAGTTCCAGGAATCGGAGAAACAGTCGATGTTAAGGGATACATAACAATGAACACTGCAACCGATGAAGTTGCAGTATTCTCTGAAGTGAGGACAATTGATCCATTCACTGATGCATATGTAACCGACAACTTCCGCAGGCCAGCTCTTGAAGAGTTGAACTGGGCAAACAACAACATGACCACTACGGACACGGGCGACGCTCTGCCGAAGATGGTCGGTCTACGCCCAGCATCCTCGGTAGCATCGTTCGTACCAGGATTGATGGCAGTATCGATGGTAGGTCTCTTCCTAGGTCTTACACTGTTCTCGGCTCGCCGAGAAGAGGACGAGATTGAGATGGTAGAGGAACTGTCTTCTGATGAGGAAGCAGTAAGCCCTGTTATCGCAACCATTCTCTTGGTTGCAATCACTGTTGTACTATCCGGTACGATCTATGTGTGGTCGTCGTCCTTAGCGGACACTTCAGGAAAGGCTGCACCTAGAGTAACGGCATTGACCGATACCTTCGTGACTAGTGATGACCCGAACGACTGGGCTTGGAAGATCACCGTCAACGGTGCTCAGAACGAACTGGCTACTCAGGCTGTCCGTGTCCAATTGGAATGGACTGATTCGAATGGTGAAGAACAGTTCCGTGATTACAACATGACGGACAAGTACGTAGGCGCTGATTCGTGTGTAAGTTCTGGCTCTGGTGATGCAACTGGTGATTGTGGGCTGTATGGTCGAAATCCATCTAACAGTGATGCAATGGTGACGTTCAAGGACGACATTGACTGCTCTGCTGCTGGAGACTGTACGACTGGCTTCGGTGCTGGGGATATCATCTACGTCTTGATGCATGACCCATCTACTGGCGAAATCATCAACAGTATGGGAATCTCAGTGATTTACGCACCTGGTTCCCAGGCTGCTACGCCATTGATGTCCTTCACTGGACAGACGAACCCGCCACGACTCGCAGCTTAGAGTTCGAACGAAGAAATGGATCGAGGGCTTATGCCCTCGGTCCCCTTCGGTCGATGAGACTAAGGATATGTCAGTGTAGCGTGAGCTAGATGTCCGTACGAGCTGTAGCCTTCGATTGCGATGGTGTTCTTGCTGATGCAGGTTCTTCGTGGGCAGTTATTCACTCACATTTTGGAACAGGTGATGCTACATTGTTGAAGGCGTTTCTTAATCGAGAGATCTCAGATGAAGAATTCATGCGTGATGATATCGGCCAATGGAAGAAAGTCCAACCGAAGATTCACCGTGATGAACTGTTCAGATGTTATTCTGGAGTTCGATTAATGGAAGGAGCTAGAGACGTAGTTGAATTATTGAAAGAACGAGGAGTTCACGTAGTCATTATTTCCGCAGGCGTAGATTTGTTTGTTTCCACTATAGCTTCGATGCTAGCGGTAGATGATTGGGCTTCTAACGGCTTCTCATATGATGATGAAGGATACCTGATGGATGAAGGCGTTTGTCGAGTTCCAGCTTGGGATAAAGGTGAGATGATACAGAAATTGATTCGAATCAATGGATTTGATCCCTCTGAAGTTGTAAGTGTAGGTGACAGTAGCATGGATCTTTCAATGCATGTTCCTGGAAGTAAATTCATTGGTTTCAATCCCACTAGGGATGAGGCACATCTAGCATTTGAGGAGGCGGATGTCCCAGTGGTGCCAGGTCCAGATCTCAGAGACATCTGGCCTATCCTCTTCCATGGAGAGAAATTCCCAAAGGATGTGTGATTCATGAATGGACAACGGATGATATGTTCGTTTGTCATTGTATTTTTGCTTCTACTTCCTGGATGCCTTTCTATGGATTCCATTTCAGAAGATGAGAATGTAGTTGAGAAAATTGAACTCAATATTTGGCACTCTTTTGCTGCAGAGAGTAAGGAACAGGCCACATTTGAATCAAAAATATCTCTATTTATGTCCTCTAACCCGGGTGTAGAGGTACAGATTTCTGCGGTCCCATATCCTGAGGCTGATCAACAGTTCATGATTGCAGCGCAGGGAGGTGAAGCACCTGACCTTGTCCGCCTATCTTCAGACCAATTGGGCAAGATTGGAGATATTCGTGTTGGAGGTCAACCACTTCTAGAGGATCTTCGCCCACATACAACACCGATTGATCGTTCCAAGTTTGATCCTCGCGCCCTTAATGCAATGAGGTATGAGGGGGAACTCTTGGGAATTCCTGCAAGTCAGGATTGTCTGAGTTTACTATACAATCCAATACTTTTTGATTCCGCAGGAATAGATTATCCCGATGAAAATTGGACATTAGATGATATGTTAATTGCTGCCAAAGAACTGACCTCTGGTGATGTAAATGGATTGGCTCTTCCTGTGAAGAATGCGTATTGGTGGTTTGGTTTTCAAGCAGGATTTGGGGGTTCACTTTTCGATATGAATGGAACTCCAACTCTCGATTCCAATGGTTCTGCTGAAGCAATGGATTGGATGCTAGATCTTGAATTGAATCACAGTGTTGTTGAGACCGGTACTCAGACTGAATCAATGAAGACTCAGTTTCTAAGTTCCAAAGCGGCGATGATTGTCGATGGACCATGGAATTGGGCCACGTATGAAGCAGGTAGGATTCCACTTCAACAGACCCTTCTACCAATGGTTTCTGAGACGGGAGAACGAGTTGCTCCATTGGTTACATACAAGGGTTGGTCAGTCAGTAAACAGTCGTTGAATAAGGAGTGGGCAACACATCTTGCTCTTTTCCTGTCTTCATCTGAGGTTCAGAAAGAGTTCGCAATTGAGACATATACAATGCCAACTCATGTTGATTTGTATCACGATTCAGAAATCACTGAAAATATTGTGATATCTGGTTTTATTGATCAATTGATGGAAGGTACCCCTGCGCCCACAACTAGGGCTATGGCAATGGTATACGATCCTCTTGTAACTGCCTTTGAAAATGTGTATGCAGGTAAAATGAGTTCTTCAGAGGCTCTTTCACTTGCTGATGGAGCTCTTGAATCTGATTTGGAGGGCTTATCATGAAGAAGTATCTCGTCATTTTTGCTTTGGTAATTTTTTCCCTTTCTCCAATGGTGGAGGCATCAGAAGCAACTCAATTAGAAGCCGATGGGGATGCAGGATATCGAAAAGTTGGACTTAATTGGTTGATGAATTCCCCCGCTGAAGTCAATACAACTCTCGAGATTTGGGTGAATGAATCTTCATTCTCCGATACAATAGATGCCACCAAACATTCGGTGATTCGAGTAGAGAATGTTAGTGGGCTTCAACAACCTGGGTTTGGGGAATGGTACGATGATTGTTCATATGAAATGGGCGATGATTCCTATATTCCAGTTTATCGAGACCCATATGGAGTAGCAATAGTTCCTCAAGGAACAATCGGAGTAAATTGTACATTGACAGGACTTCCATCTGGGGTCGAAATTTTTCTTGCAGTATTGACGATAGATGCCGATGGGAATTCGATTCTTTCGTCATCCATTGCTAGCACATCAATCGTCAATGATGTAGAAACTGTGGTCATCGAGACTTCTCCTTACATTTTCGCTATTGGTTCAATTGCTCTGAGTATGATTGCTTTGTTGTTTGTATTGAGATGGATGGACAAT
The DNA here is from genome assembly GCA_030747885.1 of Candidatus Thalassarchaeaceae archaeon. Classification (GTDB taxonomy): domain Archaea; phylum Thermoplasmatota; class Poseidoniia; order Poseidoniales; family Thalassarchaeaceae; genus MGIIb-N2. The sequence goes on along the minus strand of JASLJW010000028.1, from coordinate 5,517 downwards.
AGAGATGGAAGAAACACTTCACGTTCTGCCCATTATTACATCGCTCCAGCTATTCTTGCCCTTTCTGTTCTCACTTTTTATCCTGTTTTGTATGGAATCTGGCTCTCATTCACAAATGCGGATCAATCGCATTTAGGTGAACAGAGTTTCATTGGTTTAGAAAATTTCTTGACAGTAATTTCAACTTCTGGTTTTTTCAGAGTCACTGTTTTCACTCTTGTTTGGTCTGTAGTTAACGTTGCTGCCCACATCGGTTTTGGATTAATATTGGCCATGGCACTCAATTCTTCAGAGTTGAAGGGAAGGAGTGTATACAGGACTGCTTTACTTCTTCCATGGGCCATCCCTTCATACATTTCGGTCTTGGTTTGGCGGGGATTGTATGAGCCCGCTGGTGCCCTGAATGATTTCTTAGGGACCAATCTCAATTTATTGGCTGATGCCAATGGTGCTAGAATTGTTGTAATTTTGGTAAATATATGGCTCGGCATTCCATTCATGATGATGTCGATATCTGGTGCACTGCAAGCATTGCCAAAGGACATGTATGAGGCAGCCGAAGTCGATGGTATTGATGCATTTTCACGATTCCGTTTCCTCACTCTACCCAACCTTAGAAGTGCCTTAATTCCCCTTTCATTGCTAGGATTCATTTGGACATTTAACATGTTCAATGTCATCTATCTGATGACAGATGGCGGCCCCAATCTCGATTTTGATGGCCCTGGTTCGACTGATATTTTGATTACATATGTTTACGATGTTGCTTTCAGAGATGGAGCATATGGGGTGGCCGCAGCGTGGTCAGTTGTTATTTTCCTAATGTTGGTCGCATTCTCATGGACTTACATGAAGAAAACTAATGCAACGGAGGCGGTTTCATGATTGGAAAAGGTAGTAGTATTTCCATGGGCAAAGATGGCGACTTAGCCCGCCTTTGGTATATTCCTGCCGAGATTGAGTCTCTGAGAAATTTGTTTCCTTTCGTATTGCTAATCAATTTGGTTTCTTTCTGGCTGTTTATTCTCAGAGAAGATTTTGATTCCGCCTTCTCTGCATCTATGCAATTTCTTGTTACCGCTACTCTTTTCTTTATGTTGAAGAAATTAGATCGTGGGAAGAGATTCATTCGTGATGGAGTGATTGGGATTTCCGGACTTGTTCTATTATTGTCGGTTCTACAATTTATGTCGGGTCCAAAAATTACCATCGATATTTGGATGATGCTGTGGTCATCTATTCCAGCTCTATGGGTAATTCTCTCCGTATCGAAACCGGTAGTTACCCTATGGGCATCTGGAAAACAGACTGTACATTCTGCTGAGTTGGGGCTTTCCAGAAATAGGACGATAAAGAGATTTCATGGAACAATTCTTCGCCACATTGCTCTCCTTCATGCAGTTGCGTTTGTGGTTTTACCTATTCTTTGGATTATTGATGTTGCAGTATCTCCTGGAAATTCTCTTGGAGGCGGATTCTTTGAAATCATTACCATGGAACATTTCAGCAACATCCTCTCGTCTGATTCATTCTGGATTTGGACAAGGAATTCAGTAATTGTCTCCATTGGAACCACAATGTTGGGGCTTGCATTGGCAATTCCTGCAGGTTATGCATTCAGTCGGTTCCGATTTAGGGGGAGAGATTTCGCCATGTTTTCTTTCCTACTTGTTCAGATGTTTCCAGGAGTGATTATTCTTGTTCCTTATTTCTTGGTGATGAAGGCACTTGGCCTTCTTAATTCATCATTAGGTTTGATACTTGCATATTCTGTAACTGCCTTGCCACTCTGTGTTTGGATGTTGAAAGGATTCTTCGATACAGTACCCAAGGAGTTGGAGGAAGCCGCCTTGGTTGATGGTTGTAGTCAAAATCAAGTATTTTGGAGAATCATTCTCCCACTTTCTATTCCAGCAGTGGCAGTGACTGCATTATTCTCATTTCTTGCTGCATGGAATGAGTTCCTTCTAGCCTTGACTTTCAACACCAGTGAGGAAATGTACACGTTACCAGTGGGTTTAGCTTCCTTGATTTCTTCAACTGGCCAGGCATGGGGGGATTTTGCCGCAGCATCCTTGTTGGTTAGTCTTCCAGTAGTCATTCTTTTCATTGCATTCCAACGATTCTTAATTGAAGGATTGAGTGCAGGTGGAGTGAAGGGGTGATACCATGGTGAATGTGAGTTTCAGAAAGGTGACTAAACGATATGAGAATGGATTCACGGCAGTGAATGAACTAAATTTAGAAATTAATGAGGGGGAATTTCTCGTTCTATTAGGGCCTTCTGGGTGTGGTAAGTCGACCACTCTGAGGATGCTTGCTGGGTTAGAGGATGTGACAGAGGGAGATATCAGCATAGGTGGAGCTAGAGTGAACGATTTGCCTCCAGGTGCCCGAGGAATCGGAATGGTATTCCAATCATACGCGCTCTATCCTCATATGTCGATTTCTGATAACCTATCCTTTGGATTAAGAATGCAGAAGGGTGAAGAACGAATGTCTGATGAGGAAATTAATAAATTGATTATTGAAACATCCTCAATGTTAGGTTTGAGTTCAGAGTTAGATAAGAAACCCAAGCAATTGTCTGGTGGGCAGAGGCAGAGAGTTGCTTTAGGTCGAGCCTTAATCAAGAGGCCAAAAGTTCTCTTGATGGATGAACCTCTATCCAATCTTGATGCAGAACTTCGTCAACAGATGCGAGTAGAAATTCGCAGATTACATGATGAATTGGGAATGACGACTGTCTATGTTACTCATGATCAAATTGAGGCAATGACACTTGCGGATCGTATAGCTGTATTGAATGAGGGAGAACTTCAACAACATGCACCTCCTATGGATGTTTATCGTAATCCTTCAAATCCATTTATCGAAGGATTCCTTTGTGATCATTTGAACGATATTGTTGAAACTGCGAATAGCCTATTTGGTGAGGAAGAATAGTATGAGATACGCAGTTTTCTTTACGATGTTGATGCTATTTTCTGTATTGCCTTTAGTGGCAATTGAGGCAGAATCATCACCAGTTCGTCAAAGAGATTCTATGATTGAATTCACATGGGAGGGAACAGCATCAACGGTCGAAGTATCTGGAGAGTGGGATGATTGGGCTTCAAGAAATAACCTATCTGAAATGAATAATGTTTGGACCATTTCAATGAACCTTGATCCCGGTATGTATTGCTACAAATTGATAATTGACGATGAGTGGCTTTTCGATCCGAACCAAAGTTATCGAGGATATTGTGGGGGTGTAGAGAACAGTATTGTTAGAGTCCCGGATTATTCTCAACCAATGTTTACTCATCATATGAATGAGGATACATTGACTGTTTTCTGGCATGCTGGTTCAACGGGAGAAGGTCCTTTGGAAACCCCTTCTGCACTGACTGCTTCAGTTTGGGATGCAACGAATTGGACATGGACTCTTGATATCAGCGGGTTTTCAAATGGGAAACACACAATTCACATTGAAGGAGTAGATGCTTCTGGAATCCCTGCTGATAATCTTCTTCTCCCTTTCTGGATTGGTGAAGAATCTGATTTTATTTGGGAAGATGCTTTGATCTATATGGTGATGACCGATCGCTTCGTAAACGGTAACCAATCTAATGATCCATCAGAAATCCAAGGGGTTGCTCAAGGTGCCGATTGGATGGGAGGGGATTTGGCAGGCGTTACCAACATGATTCAATCTGGTTATTTCACAAATCTAGGAGTTAATGCATTGTGGCTCACGCCATTCAATGAGGCTGCAAATGGGTCTGGACTTGCAGCAGATGGTGTGCATGAAGTTTCTGCATACCATGGGTATTGGCCTGTAGAACCGCGAAGTATTGACTCTCGTCTTGGCACACCAGAGGAATTGCATGAATTGGTTGATGCAGCTCATGCTCAGGGAATCCGAGTCATGGGCGATTTCGTTGTTAATCATGTTCACCAAGATCATCCTTACCATACCAATCATCCTGATTGGTTTAACCAAGGATGTATCTGTGGAGAGGAGAACTGTGATTGGACCGAGCATCGACTTGATTGTCTGTTTAGGGACTATATGCCTGATCTGAATTGGAAGGATAGAAATGCCTCTGAACAAATGATTGAAGATATTCTTTGGTGGATTGAAACTTATGATTTAGACGGAGGTCGAATTGATGCTGTTAAGCATGTAGATGATCTTGCAATTACCAATTTAGCAGTTCGAATCAATGAGAGATTCGAGACTGCTGGAACAGATATCTATCTCAAGGGTGAAACAGCAATGGGTTGGTCTGGACACGACCTTGCTTCAAACTCTGAACAATATGGGACAATTAATCGATACATTGGCCCTAATTCTTTAGATGGTCAAGCTGATTTCGTTCTCTATCATGCAACCTCTGATCGTGTTTTTGCTACTGGTGAGGAGGATTACATCCATCTTGATTATTGGACCGCTCGAAGTCAAGATCAATATGTCGAAGGATCTGTAATGGTTCCATTCGTTGGAAGCCATGATGTATCTCGGTTCTCATCACGTGCTGATCCTGGAACTGCTGATGAATGGAATCAATGGGTAGAACAGGGTCTTCCCGGTCAACCTGGAACAGATGATCCATATCGTGCTTCACTTCAAGCTCATGGTTGGTTATTGACTACTCCAGGTGCACCGATGATTTACATGGGTGATGAGTATGGAGAATACGGGGGAGCAGATCCAGATAATCGCCACATGTGGCGAGATAATCAGTTGCTCAATGAAAGAGAAAGAAACCTCCAAGAGAATATTAGTGAACTCGGAGTTCTAAGATCTGAACTCGAATCATTACGTCGAGGTGGTTATCAATCAATTTTCAATTCTTCAGACGTAGTTGTCTATCAACGTTCAACCGGCTCTGATTCTAGTCTAATTGCTCTGAATAGAGGAGCAACAAGTACCTCTATCGATATAGGAAATGGTTTCAATGATCATTCTACAGTTTTTGGAACAGGATATCTTGAGAATGGGACAAATTTACTTCATATTTCTCAGCATAGTGTTACAGTACTGACCAATGAAACATCATATTTTGAATCTAATATCACAACTCCTGAGAGGGATGATGGTCATTGCTTAATTGTTGAAAATTTGACAGTGAATGAAACATTATACGTCACTCTAGAACTGACAAATATTTGCGATAAAGGGATAAATTATCCTGGGGTAAATGCTACTGTAAATAATCAACTTGTAGAAGGATTTCCGGGCATATTTGAGTGGTATTACCTCATATTCGCAAATTCTACTTACAATTATTCATGGCAACTGATTTTGAATGAAACAATCCCAAACGGTAGTGAAATTATCTTGACGTTTGAAGCTGCAATTCTAAATTGTGGAGAATCAGAATTCTTTTTCCATGATTGTCCCAATTCAATACTGAATTACTCCTTCATTGTTGAATGGCCAGAGCCAGAGCCAGAGCCAGAACCAGAGCCAGAGCCAGAGCCAGAACCAGAGCCAGAGCCAGAGCCAGAACCAGAACCAGAGCCAGA
>JASLJW010000027.1 GCA_030747885.1 Candidatus Thalassarchaeaceae archaeon | reverse complement strand
ACAATCCAGAACCTCCTGCTTCACGAATTGATTCTGTGATTTGAGGAGTAAATTCTGGAAATTCAGAAAGTAGATTGGATGGAGCTCTACGTTGAGCCCAAATTACATCTCCATTTACTTGTATATGGGGGCCTACATCACAATCCAAAAATAATCGTAGAGGGAAAACTATGTCTGAACTGCTAACAATCCATTCCTTCCGTAAACTTTCACGTAATTTCGGAACAATATTTGGTTGAGATACATCAACTCTCCAATGAGGCTTCTCTCCATTCTCTGACCAAAGATTTCGTGGTTCATGGATTGTTACTACTCTTTCATCGGCTCTTACTTTGGATAGTCTAGCTTCTAAAATAGAGGCAGAAGGAGTGTCGGGTGCTGAAATAACCACATAGGGTCGTAAACCATTAACGAGAATAGTCAATGAATGGCCTTCTTTAGATCTAGCAAAGAGCTCAACAATCGTCCCACCATTCTTCTGAATTTGATAAGAGGTATCCACCACGCAAACCCTTCCAGACCATTGAGGGGTAGGCGCGGTCATGAACCTCGATTATTGCGGCCAGTCATGAATGTACGCAGAACTACCTCATTTCAACTGGGGAATCGTTCATAGACGCGTTTTGATTCTCGGGTTCACCGGACCTACTCCGGGAGGAGAGAATTAGCATGGAGATTGATTGGGATAGTCTCACTTTCTCGTTCACTGCAACCGATGTAATGTACCGACAAGTCATACCTGCAGGTTCTGAATGGGGGGAAGGGGATTTACTTCCATTTGGAGATATTTCAATTTCTCCTGCTGCTGGTGTTCTGAACTACGGCCAAGGGATTTTCGAAGGAATGAAAGCCCAAAGAGCAGATGATGGTTCAATCGTTCTTTTCAGACCTAAACAAAATTCTGCTAGGTTCGCTATTGGAGCAGAGCGATTAGGAATGCCACCTGTTCCTGAGAAGATTTTCATTGATGCTATTGAATCAGTGATAAGAGAAAATGAAAGGTGGATCCCGCCAACTGGTAGAGGTGCTCTATATGTACGACCCGTATTATGGGGTAGTGGTGCTATTCTTGGAGTTGCTCCAGCACCTGAATTCACTTTCATGGTGTTTGTATGTCCTGTAGGACCATACTTCAAGGGAGGAATGAGTCCAATTTCTCTGAGAGTATCTGATGAATTTCATCGAGCTGCGCCTGGTGGTTCAGGTGGAGTAAAGGCGATTGGAAACTACGCTCCTGGAATGATGCCATCTAAAATGGCCAAGAAAGAAGGTTATGCTGAGATTATCTATCTTGATGCTGTTGAGCATCGTTATGTCGAAGAAGTCGGTGCAGCGAATTTCTTCTGCGTGAAAGATCAGGTATTGTATACGCCTGAACTTACAGGCACCATTCTACCAGGCATTACTAGAGATAGTATTGTTCAATTGGCTAGAGATTCTGGTTATACTGTCCACGAAGAAAAAGTAGATGTTGAATTTGCAATGCAAGCTGATGAAGCGTTCTGTGCAGGAACTGCAGCAGTAATTTCTCCAATCGGTAGGATTGAACATGGAGATAAAGTAACAGAATATTGTGATGGAGAAGTTGGTGAAATTACCCACCAACTGTACCATTCATTATTGGATATACAATTAAGAAGAGCGGAAGATAAACATGATTGGATTCATGTTGTTAAAGAATAAATGGAATCATTTTCTTCCAAATTTCTTCTTTCTTCTTTGAGATTTGACCTTAGGTCCTTTTCTTTGTGACCTAGCAGATCTATCCCCTTTTTTAGGGCCCTTTAATTTGGATTCTTCTTTCTTCGATTTAGCCTCCTCATGACTAGCTAAGAGACTAGAGCCAATCGCCTGCATTAGAGTTTCTTTGGTCTCTGTGCCAGTCGCAGCATAAGCGTCCTTTGAAGAGACAATCAGAAGACCTTCTTGTGATCGTGGGCGCTTTGGATGTGACTTGTTGGCTACTCTCTTCATTTTCTTAATTCCGAGAGATTTCGCAGCAAAGGCAAGTTGCTCAAGATTCGGATTAGGGATAGAACAAGAACGATTCACACGTCGTCCTTGGCTTCGAGTAAATCTAGAATCAAAATATCCTGTCCAGATTGAAATTTTTGAAGAATCACCAGCCACGAAACCAACCCCGTGAATACTTCATGTGAACCGACCCGTTTGGGTCCTTCGCTCACTCGTCAACAAGAACGCCACTGATTACGCCGTCCATTCCTGGTCGGCTAGTGATTCTGACTCGACCCATTTCTGTCTCTACTATTGCACCCTTAGTCAAGATGTTACGTCGAACATAGTTGGGATCGGCAGAGTTCTCGACAACATTAGTCATCTCAACTCTCTTGGTCTTTCCAGAGGGGTCACTTACGTTGATCATCCTCTCTCCAAGAACGCGAACTGTGACGTTGCCGCTCCTTTTCCGGTATACCTTATTTTGGGGTTCTTCAGTGATGAATGCAAAGAGCTTCTCACTGGAAATCTCGGTTCTACGCTTACCGCGATACCGGTTAGGGCGCTTTAGTCGAGCACCCGAGGGTTTGCGTCTTGAGATGCCGTGCCACTGTGCCATGTCTTGTCGCCTCCGTTTTCGGCCGACTTGCTCCCCTTATTTGAAAGGAGCGTAGAATCAATTGCTTCCAGAAGAGAGAATTTTAGCAATAAAATGAGTGATTTTCTTGTTCTCCTTCCATAGACTTGCTTCTAATTTATCTCCTGGAAATAATGGACCAACCCCTGCGGGAGATCCAGTGAAAATCAAATCGCCAGGATTAGGAGAAAAACGGGAATGGAGAGCTTGAACCAAGTTTTCCACATCATGTACCATTTGCGATGTATTTCCAACTTGGCAAATCTCGCCATTTACCTCCAATCTAAATTCAAATTCCGATGATTCATACGGAACCATAGAACTGAATGGGCCTGAATTAGGGAAGGCCTTTGCATCAGTCCATGGAAGGCCCTGTGATTTGGCTACCTTCTGTGCACTCCGATTGGTTAAATCCAAGCCCACTCCACATTCATTTGGAAGACCATTTGGACCGATTCGAACCACAAATTCAACCTCATAGTGCAATTCTATATCGGGTCCTGGGTGTATAATCGAATGATTATCGGAAACAAGAAGAAGACTCCCCGGCGGCATTAAGAAAAAAAGAGGTTCAGTTGGAGATTTTGCCCCCATTTCCTCTGCATGTTCTCTGAAGTTTCGAAGAACACCCCACCCTACCGACATAAACATCGGAGGAGGAATACACCCTTCATCAGTTCGGCTAGACGGGAACTTGAAGGAGTAGTTCCGTATCGAAACAACTGTGGCTTCAAGAAGAATGAGAAAACGGAAACCTGTTCGAATCAAAGTCGTTCGTAAATTGGTTGAAGTACTCCAAAATGACTTCGGAATTGATGAGAAGCTCGATGGGATGTTTCTTGAGACAGCTGAATTCGGGGATTTGAGGCTCCTTTTGGCCAATAAGGAACCTATTGCAATGACTTTGATGCGACCTGAAGATTTAGGTGATCAAGATAACATTACATTTCCAACATTGAAAGGTATACTACGGTGGAATCTAGAGAAGCGTTGGTGTGCAGTAGATAGAGGGGCTATCCCTTTTCTCATGAATGGAGCCGATTGTATGGCAGCTGGAATTCAGATTGTAGATCCGGAAATAGAACGCGGAGATTTGGTATGGATACGGGATGAGGAACATGGAAAGCCAATAGCGATAGGTTGGGCTCTAATAGACTCAGAAAAAATGGATGAATCTACTAATGGAAAAGCAATACGCACAATTCACTGGATTGGTGATGATTTGTGGACAATTGATACCTGATTCCATCATCACTATTGAATAGGACAAGGGGTATGGAATAAACATGAGGAGCGTTATTGCACTTTCAATTTCAATTCTCATTCTTACCTCCAGTTTGGTTTCAGCCGGTGGAAATGGTGGCCAAAATGAGGTTACTAATCTCCAAGATACGGGGATTTCAGAGGTTAACTTTTCAGATGTATTCTATGGAAATCAAGAATTCATAATCAATGTTCAACTTGAAGAGAATTCAAATGTTTCTTCGGTTCAAATTTCTACCCAAATTTGTGTAAACAGTGGTCTTTGCTATCCCCCAGAGCCTCAAGATTTGGTAAAAGATAATTCCACTGGAATATGGACTGCAGCAATCTCAACGATTGATGAACAAACATATGTCAATTGGAATTTTGTCTTAACCGATGGAGATAACGAAACAAGGATTCCTGAATCAGGGTGGGGATGGAAAGTATGGTCTGATTGTTGGTTTGATGGAGAAGAGTGGGGGGGAGAAGCATATGATGAAAGTGGTACAAATTGTGGACAACCTCTACTTGGAGAAAACGAACAAAGCCTCCCCTCTTTGAGTGGCGCAGCAATTCTCTCCGTTCTGATTATGGCTGCAATCATTCGTCGAGATTGATTTCAACATGTTCTAGAAATCTAGCAATTGTTCGACGTGCTTCAATTCCCCATGATTCTACTACTGTTTTAGCTTCGCACCCCTGCTCGTTGATGGTACCTGAAGTTAATCCTGGGGAAACAAGATCACTTGGTACAAAGGGAAGGCGGGTATGATGAGACATCTCCAACAAAACACCACTTTCCTGAATTGTTGCAATTAATCCAGATTCAATAGACATGGAATTCTTTTCCATATTGACTTCGGCTCCAAGTGATCGAGCATGTCGAACCATTGCTTCTAAAATCTCAACTGGATCATCCCTAGTCTGTGATGTCTCTTCCCCATCTTCCTCTGATGCAGGACCATAGGCTGAAAGAAAGGGTAAATCCATCTTATTTTGAGCAAGCAGATCATCAAGACCACGCCCTAATCCTCGATCTTTATCCTTCATTTCGAAGACCTCCTGGAAACCAAAGTGCTTCCAATTCAGAGGCAAGTAGGGCATAATCCTGTCCCCCATGGCTTTGAGGAGCATGGAATTGAATTGGAACTCCTTGACTTGGAGATTCTGCAAGACGGATATTTCTTCGAATAGGTGGTTCAAGAACTAAGTTTCCAAAAATCTCTCTTAGATGGCCGGCAACTTGTGTATTGAGTAATGTTGGGGCATGCATTGTCATCATTACTGCATCAACACCAAGAGATTGATTCAATAAACGGCGTACTTCCTGAATTGTTCCCATTAACAAAGCAACTCCTTCTAGTGCCAAATACTCTGTTTGTACTGGAATAAGAATACCATCAGAGGCAGTTAGTGCATTTACTGAAACTATGCTCATTGAAGGGGCAGTATCGATTAGGATTAAATCGTAATGAGGACGAAGGGGTGCGAGTGCTTCAATCAATCTACGTTCTCGTCCAAGTTGGGCTGCAAGCGCTTCCTCTACGCCAACTAAATTATGGTCTCCTACGATAAGATGCAAGCCTTCCACTGCAGTAGCATGCCGAGCCTGAATAGAGGACCCGGGTGTTAAGATAACATCTCTAGTAGTGATCGTAGTCCTTGATTTGTCAACTCCTAAACCTGATGCACAGTTTCCTTGCGCATCACAATCAACCACTAAAATCCGTGCTCCCCGTAGAGCAAGATGTGTTGCAATATTGATTACAGATGTTGTTTTTCCCACACCTCCTTTCTGATTTGTGACTGTAACCACTCTAGCTAATCCTTCTTCAGTGGGGCTAGAATGAGGAATGTCGAATAAACGACGTGGCTTTGCACTAGTATCATGTATATTATCAGAGATTGGATGTTCTTCTTCAACAAATGAAACATCATGAATAAGATGCTCGTCCAATGAATCATCTATTTCGTCGACAGATGATTCTCTCACTTCCTCACCCATCGAACTCGCATCAAACTCCGGAGATGTTCAATATGACGCTCAATAATTCATTGGAGAAGGAGTTTGAATCTATGGTTCATGCCACCGTGGTATGTATCCAGCCAATCATTCTACCTCTTTCAGCATCAATTGCAACATCAAAATTGTGTTCAGCAGAACCTTCTTCCCAAGTTCTAGATGCAGTAAAACCAACCTCTCCTTGATCGATATCTTGTTGATTGGTTAACAGATCTAACAATTCAGAATCAGTAGTAGCCAACAGTATTGCTCCAATCTTTGCGTCATCTTTCAAACCCTGATTCTCTCCAAGAATCGAACCAGGTTCGCCGGAATCATCCATTTCGAGCATTCTATTTTCTAGCCACGAAAGAGACAATGTTTCAGGGATTGCATCTAAATTGTATCCAGGTGAATCAGAAGGTTCCATCGTCCCATCATGGATAACATCACATGAAGTTGAAGAAGTACCCTTCACCTCAGTCCAGCCTGCATCATCTTGAGGGTCAACCCAACTAAGATTCCAAATCTCTCCGTTTTCCTCTCTATGTTCTACTTTCCACAAATATCCATCATCATTCAATGCTGAGCGAACACCACTAGCCGCAGAATTATTCATCAAACAGTCAACTGCTTCTTCAACAGTGAACTGCCGGATCTGAGACTCATCAGAAATATGATTTGTCCATCTAGTTTGGTCTGAGGGGATGTCCTCTCCAGGCCCAGGTCTACTGGAATATAATGTGCCCCAATCGATTTCTCGATCTCCTCCTGAAAATGATGTGCTACTTATCTTGTAAGTAATAATCAGTTGGCCATTAGGAACTGTAAGTTCTAAAGCTGCAGATTCTAAGGCTCCGCAATCACTTGATTTCTTATCTTTGTCAATCAAAATATCTACCTGTTGTTCGACTGGCCAAGGATTCCCTTCCTTAATCAGAAGAGTAATTCTCGCATGTCCAAGACAAGAATTGATTGAAGATTGTTCTAAATCGATGGGGATAACTAATTCACCATTTACTCGTTGAGATTCTTTAACCTGATAATCCCATCCATTTACTTCTCCAGTACCTCCTGACTCAAACAGCGTAGTATCGAATGCGTCGTGTAAATCCATAGGTATAGCTGGCTGTAGTAAGAATGGTAAAATTCCGTCAATTACTGAAACACCTGTTCCTCCAAACGATACTGCATCAATTCTAGTCTGATCATTATCTGGTGTTCGAAAATCCAATGATGAAACCGAATGTATTGTTGTTTCTTCCGTCAATTCTTCCCAAGAAATCGAATCAATATCTACTGAATTACTATTCATTTCCCAAGTCAAACTATTGCTGCATTTACTATTATCTGTAGTCCATGTTCGTCCACTTAAATCAACATTCAAATCATAAGACAAACTTCTTTCTGCAGTCAAATGAGTCCGCCCATACCCATCAATAGATTCTGCTGCACCGGCATATGTTCGGTCAGTGGGGTGACTAATCTCAGAGGAGGGGGCATTTCTGAAAGACATGGAACCTGTTCCACTCATTACAACTTCTAAATCGCCACACGCCTTGTCTAATGCTCCTCCAGAATTCTCTCTCAATAAGGAAACCATCTCATCACCTATAGCTGAGATTTGCCCATCAGTCATGGTAAATGTCATCGAATCACCATATCGATTAGGCTCTGCCGAGAACGATTGTTGATCTTGTACCCAAGTCCACCAGTATCCTCCACCAGCAACAAGAGCACCCAATAGTATCACCCCAAGAACCACTGCAGTTCGTGGTTTTCCAGATGTCTTTTTAGATTCAACAACTGATTTCTTTTTCATTGTTGGTTCACGAACTTTCAGAGTTATTGGTTCTGAAGTTGGTTCTTCAACATCATCAACAAGAACGGCTTCTAGAATCGTTGCTTCCATTACTTCGTTCTTTTTACGAATTCGTGATGGAACTTCTTTGGTGACTGTGGGTTTGACTTCTAACTCATCGTCTTCTTCAAGAATAAGAAAATCATCGTCGTCATCAATTGTGAAAGAAGATTCTAGCAATCTCTCAACGAGTTCAGCTTTCTTTCCGGTTTTCGAAAGACTGCGCTCTTTGAGGAGATTCTTCAACTGGACGACAGTCATCGACTCAAGTTCTTCACGATCCATGTACTGCACCTCCGTATATACCGATGTCATAACGCGCCGCTATCAAACCGTTGCACTACAGGTGTGAAACACGAGGGTTTCTAGATTGATTAGGGTGAACCGCGCATTTGAGCAATTTGCTCAGCTGACCAACCAGCAGCTAAGAGTTGTTCATCAGTATACTGAGATGCTCCATCTGTAGATTCTTCAGTGGATTCTGAAGACTCTGTATCTACTTCCTCTTCTTGGGGTTCTGTGGACAATGTTTCTTCTTCTGGAAGAGTTGTTTCATCTGAATCTAGTTGTTCTTCATCGGCTCCCTCGGATCCCGAAGATAAGTCCATTCCCATCGCTCTTTCAGCCTCTGCTGCATCCATGACTTGTTCTTCTGTACTCTTGGTTGATGTCTCCGGGTATCGAACTTTCTTGTATGCAGAACCTGCTTTTTGTGCTCCAATAATTGCTGCAATAAAAAATGGTAAAATCAATACACATATTGGAAGAAGAAACGCTCTAGGCCAGAACATATCTACCTCAGAATCAACTGTAGCCTTCCAATACTGCTGAGTACTTGACCATGAAGGATGATTGTAATCCTGTGCATCTAAATATTGGAAAATTAGACAATAACGCCCTGGTTTTACAGTCAAGGTAACCTCAGTAGTGGATCCTGCTGCAAGAGCTAGAGATTCCGGGGTATCCATTACAGTAATTCTGGAAGGATCGTCTCTATTCCAGACAATTTCAGAGGTTGGTAATGAATCGCATCCACTAGAAGCCTCGAATAAACCAACATTAAATGATGTGTTCATTCCATCAAATCGATACCCTTTGAGTGTCAACTTTACCTGTACATCATTCAATGGGCCAAAATCAAATGGTTGCCAAATACCTAAATTCAAATCTTGTTCAAAGGAACCTGCATTGAAATCACTTCCATCCCAAATCTTTGATTCTGCTCGTTCATCTATCTGTTCTTGGGTCCAATGTTGGGGACTAATAGGATCCATCCAAGCAGTCACCTCTTCAGAAGATAATGTTTCATGAGGGTTAGATGAGATGTCTCCCTGAGCAACTGGGAAAAACGAGAAACCAAACAATAACGCGAGAAGTCCCAATGAAAAATAGACATTCATGCGTTTAGATGAACGTGTTGATTTCAAATTCGTGAGCTGACGTTCACGTTTCTCCTTTCTATTTCTCTTATCTTCCATCTCTGCAATTGGATCGACGGATGCTGGAGCAGAAGAGGGTCCCGCTGGAATTGAAGGGGCAGCATTAGGGGGCTGCATGACTACTCGGAAGAGACCTCTAGTCTTGAATAAAACCCTGAAATGAGGGATGGATTGAAAACTAGTCGGGGGAGGTCGCGGCTCGATGAAGGCGCCGAGACTATGTATTCTGTCCCGTGGGCCCCAGTTATACAGTACTCGACGGTTGGTAGATGAAGCGGATGCAGCAGGAATGATTGTCGAAATTGTTGATCCTCTAGAAACGAGTCTTGTTCTTGATGATAAGCAAGGGCAAGTAATTCATCAAGGATGGCCATTAGATGTTGATGCTGTAATCCCAAGAATTGGATATTCTGTGACCACCGAAGGTGTTAGAGTGGTACGCCAATTTGAGAGAATGGGGGTCTATGTTGCGAATGGAGCAGATGCAATAATGAGAAGCAGGGACAAATTAACTGCTAGTCAAATTCTATCTCAGAAAGGTATTGCAGTTCCAAAAACAGCGTTAGTTACTTCCTGGAGAGATGTAGAAAGAGGAATTTCGCGAGTTGGAGGGGTCCCGTGTATAGTAAAAACAAGTCAGGGTACTCAAGGAGATGGTGTGTATTTAGTTCGTTCAATTAGACATGCTAAGGAATTGGTATACCGACTCTTAGCAGAAAGGAATACTGTGCTTGTTCAAGAATATATCAAAGAAAGTCATGGTAAGGATATCAGAGTAATCGTTGTTGGTGGGAAAGTTGTTGCAGCAATGAGACGAGTATCTAATGGGCGTGAATTTCGTTCAAACTATCATCTTGGTGGCCGTGTTGAAACAATCGATCTTCCAGATGAATATGCTAAAGTTGCAATTGATGCAGCGGCCCACCTAGGCATAGAAGTTGGAGGAGTTGATTTATTGGAAGGAAGAATGGGGCCCATTCTCCTTGAAGTCAATTCTAGTCCAGGGCTAGAAGGTATCGAGAAAGCTTCAGGAGTGAATGTGGCCGGACATATAATTGAAATGATTACGAAACGACATAAAATCCAATCAATAAACCTAGAGGAGGTAGTTCGAAGAAGGTCTGGTTTCGGTACAGTGAGGGTGCTACTCAATGTATGGCCACAGTATATTGGTAGATCAATTTCAGAAGTTATACCCCCTGAATCATTTGTTGTAACAATTGTTCGAGGAAAAGAAAATATCTGGTCTCCTGATCGTAATTTGTTACTACAACCTAACGATCAAATCGTTTTGTATGGCCCTATTGAATCCATCAGAGCGCATATCGAAGGAAAAGACGATGCATCGGCAGCAATGAGTTAGGTTCTGAATGGGCTTCAACTGTAACTAATCATCGGGAAGGATTCAAACACGACACCCCGATTGGGTGCT
>JASLJW010000026.1 GCA_030747885.1 Candidatus Thalassarchaeaceae archaeon | reverse complement strand
CCCCACCAAGCACGTTCAGTATTGGATTCAGGACCTCTTAGAATACCCATTACGCTCCATATCCTAGCCTCAACAAGAACAGCAGTAGGACGTACACTACCGATAGGGTTTCTTTCAATCCATGTTTCAAGATCGACATTTGGAGCCATAGTCATCAATTCATTACGTATTGATTCAAACCATGCAGATTCTAAACGAATATCTTCAATCTCAGATGTCGAATCAACGCCAACTTCGGAATTTTTATTTGAAATTCGAGCATTAAGTTCTCCGGACAATATTGCCTCTCCTAACCAATTTGAAAGAATCTCTGGATTCCAGATTTCTAAATCAATTCCTGGTTTTTCGGGAAGTCGAAGATTGGACGCTAAAGGGCGTTCAGAAAGTATCCAATGTTGCCCAGGCAATGCATCCACAATCCATCGATCGAGTTCTACGCGATCTAGAATCGTCCAACCATCAGGGGCATGCCAAACAGTGGTATGCATCTTTGCAGGCCCATTATTGAGTCCAATGGGGGGCTGTGAAATTCGGCCTAAAGGACGAATTGATGGAGTCCCAATGGCTAATGAATTGGGTTCAAGCACCGCTCCACGATGCCTCAAAAGACCTACAATCAAATCATCCATCGGCCATTGAGAAACGGAAGAAGGCCTTCAACCGATTGGTAGGAAATGAGTTTCAATCTACATTCGGGCGAAGTGTAAGTAAATCCGAATCCCCTGCATCTATTACACAAATAGAACTTACAGCGAATGGTTTTGCACAAGCAGCACCTAATTCTCGATTTACCATCTCAACTTGGTGAAGAGGGACATCAGGATGTCTTGATTTGAGATCTTCAATGAAATCAGATGGGCAGTTCGCTGCCAATAACACCATACGGGCTTCACCTGATACACAGGACGCCATAGTTTGATTTTGTCCAAATAGCAAAGAGCCACTGGAAATCGCGTTTTTCAATTGTTTTGGTAAATCATCCATTTTTTCATCTCCATTCTCAGCCAAAGCATCTCATGGTCAATTAATCCTCATTAGGAACATAATACAGATCTACACTTCCAGTACCTAGTGCAACCGGTTGACCAACAATAATATTCTCAGCAACACCGGTCAAGTAATCTGTCTCTCCACGAATACCTGCATTTAGTAAATGATTCACTGTAACTTCAAACGCAGCACGAGCAAGAATACTATGCTTGTTACCTGAAACACCGTGACGGCCAATTGCTCTGACTCCACCTTCTGAAGTCATTACATCAGATACAGTCAGTAGATGACGGACATCGACATCAAGACCTGCACCTTCCAATGTCATCAACATCTCGTTGATAATTGACTGACGGGCAGCTTCAATTCCGAGATATTTGTGAATCTCCATGATATTGTTCGTATATGTTCGAGAGCGATCGACCCCTTTGAACTCACTAACCTTTGCAAGATTGCTGCCAATTGTTGAGATATAGTATTCACCAGTATCCTTGGTTGGACCCTGAATGTTAGCACGAATTACGTCCTTTACACCCTTCAACTTGACTTTCTTTACCTTATCTTCAAGAGCAAGAAGGTCGGTATAGGTAGGTGGATTTGATGCTAAATCCGCCATTTCCTCTTCCTTCTTTACACCAGGAACTATGGTTAATTCTGTGGGCTTTACATCATCATTAGCCCCAATATATAATCTGAGACTTCTAGACAATTTGTCCCTAACTTCACTAGCAGTCATGTCCTTCATTCTGAGGTTCTTATTGTTTAGAGACAAAGTCAAAAATCGCTGAGCAACGTTAACCTCAATCCCTGCAATGTCTCCAGTCAATGTAGTTTCAAGAGAAGC
>JASLJW010000025.1 GCA_030747885.1 Candidatus Thalassarchaeaceae archaeon | reverse complement strand
TTTGTTAGAATTTCAGGATCCTCGCATAGGACTGCATGAAAATTATCTGCGAATCGATCTAATTCTTCCTTAGATTCTGTTTCTGTCGGTTCAATCATTAGACATTCTGGGACAATCATTGGAAAGTATAGGGTTGGAGCCATATATCCATAATCTAACAGTCGTTTTGCTACATCCTTTCCATTGACTCCAACTGCTTCAACCAAAGGAGTCATCGACAATGTAAATTCATGCTTCACCACATCTGCAGGGCATCCATCGAGAGGCATTGCATGGATTTTCTCAAGAATATCTGGAGGTGGATTCATGATTTTATGGCGCAAGTAATTTGCATTCAGAACTGCATGTTCTGACATCGTTGTCAATTCTCTTCCATAGCGACGGTAGAATGCCCATGATCGAACTACTGCTCCAGCATTTCCGTGCCATTGTTGTACTTTTCCGATTGAATTTTCAGGAGTCTCCCAATGATACCACCATCCATCTCCGACACCAATTTCATTTTCTTCTGAAGGTTGTCTTGAAACAATTGGTGAAGGTAAGAACTTGGCTAGATGTTCTTTGACACCTATTGGGCCGCTACCAGGACCTCCTCCTCCATGGGGTTGACTGAATGTTTTGTGAAGGTTATAGTGTACTGCATCGAAACCCATTAATCCTGGATTCGTACGACCGAGAATCGCGTTGAAGTTTGCACCATCGTAGTACATCTGGCCACCAGCATCATGGACGATTGATGCGGCTTCAGCTATGTCTGGCTCAAAAACACCAAGTGTGCTTGGATTGGTAACCATCATCGCAGCAGTGTCGTCCCCAACAACTGCTCTCAAAGCATCTAGATCCAATCTTCCATCTTCACCTGATGGAATCTCAATGATTGAATATCCACACATTGCAGCACTAGCTGGATTTGTTCCATGAGCAGAATCCGGAACAATCACTTTGTCTCGCTGTTCTTCCCCAATCATTCGATGATATTCTTGAATGCAACGAATCGCAGTAAATTCTCCTTGTGCCCCTGCAACAGGTTGGAGGGTCACTGAATCCATCCCAGCACAATGAGCCAACATTTCTTGCATCTCATAGAAAATAGCCATCAAACCCTGAAGGTGGTTTTCAGGTGCCAATGGATGAATATCATTCATTCCACTAAGTTGTACAATTCGCTCATTTATTCTGGGATTATGTTTCATTGTACACGAACCGAGAGGGTAGAAACCCGTATCGATTCCGAAATTTCTTCTAGAGAGCCATGTATAGTGTCTAACCAATTCTGGTTCACTAGCAGTAGGCCATTTCGCCCGTTTTTCACGTAGTAGGGTCTTAGGAATTGCAGATTTTACCTGTTGAGAATCTACCATCGGAGATGGTTGGGAATATCCTGCATCTTCATTTCCTTTGAACTCAAAGATGTTACTCATTTTGTCACCTCCTTGGCCCATGCACCAATTCCTGCGACCAATAATGTCACATCACTTTCAGTTGTTTGATCAGTGCAAGAGATTAGAATTTGATTAGAGTCGAGATCAGGGAATAACACCTGAATTGGTATTCCAGGGCTAATCCCTCTTTGATCTAGATATTCGCACAAGGATTTAGCAGAACCTGGAAGTTGGATTACAAATTCATTGAAGTGTGATGAATTTGGATGAGCTAATGAAATCCCCTCAATCTCTTTCAACACATTTTTCGTTCTGATTGCAGCAGCAGCATTTCGAATTGCTAACTTTTCTAATCCTGCAGGGCCAAGAAGTGCCATATGCATGGCCCCCATCAGCGCAATCAACGTCTCATTAGAACAGATATTGGATGTTGCTTTATGTCTTCGAATATGGTGTTCTCGGGTAGAGAGTGTTAGAGTAAATGCTCTTTCACCATCTGAATCGTGAGATAAACCTACGATTCGCCCAGGCATCTGGCGAATGAAATTCTCTTTGCATGCAAAAATACCGTAGATTGGGCCACCTGCAGTTGGT
>JASLJW010000024.1 GCA_030747885.1 Candidatus Thalassarchaeaceae archaeon | reverse complement strand
TTTTCTATGAAAACAATGCTATTAATTGTCCGTTCTCAATTTATTATTCAATAGATTGCTTCATAAGTTAGGATTTGTAGTTTCAACCATGGTGTCCGGACTAAGAGACGTGACCTTTTTTTGGCGCCGAGACCGTCTTCGGCTTCAACCTTTTTTGGCCACAATTCTCGAAAATTGTGCCAATGCTACAGTTCTTGGAGTTCTTGAACAGTCTTCTTCTGGATTGGTACTTTCAGTTAGGATGGAACCCCATCCAGGTCGTACTTTGGATGATATTCAGAGAAATTCGATGTTTTCAGTACAAGAGGTCCTGGCGGAACCATCAATTTCGGATGATGCATTTGTACTCGTTATTTCAATGTACGAATCTTTTGCAGAACTGTTGATGAGGTCCATGTCGTGTATTATCAGACCAGGTACTCGATTGGATTCTTCCGGTTTTACATACATCATTCGAGGAAGTCGTAGCGCAGTAAAGGCGCAGAAGGATCAGCTTGTTTCTTTCCTTCGTCCTGATCGTATTTCAGCAGGCGGGGTACAACCTGAGGATTTAGCACCAGGCCTAATTTCGAAACGTCAAGAAGAAATCTTGAGAATTGCTTTCAATCTTGGTTGGTATAGTGCTCCAAGAGGTTGTAAGTTAGAGGATATTGCAGTAAGATCTAATCTTAGCCGTTCAACAGTTGCTGAACATCTAGTTCATGCAGAAGCGAATATCATTGGCTCATACATCGCAGCAATGCCACATTGGCTCCAATCAGAAGAGGAATTGCTTGAGGAAGAGGACTCAATAGTGTCTGACTCTTGGACGGAGCATGGGCGCCCCCAGTCCTAATTTATCTTCTCGCCTTTCTAGGATTCTTCCTGGAGGTCGTGGCGTTTGGATTCCTATGGACCATGGTCTTTCAGGATACCCAGAAACGGGTTTGGATCGAATGGACTTAGTCATCGATTCAGTAATCGAAGGAGGTGCTGATGCAGTGGTTCTCCAGAAAGGCGTGTTGTCTCATCAATTTAGCAGAACTTCTTGGACGAATTTTGTTTGTCATCTTTCAGCATCTACTGTGCACGGCGGTTTTAATTCACAATCAAAGGTAATGGTTGGGAGTGCTGAAGAAGCAGTTTCTAGAGGCGCAGTGGCCGTTTCTGGACAAGTAAATCTTGGTGATGAAGCAGAACCTGTAATGTTGCATGATCTTGGATTACTTACTTCAGAAGCATGGCAAATTGGCGTACCTACTTTGGGCATGGTGTATCCGAGGGGACCAAATCTTTCGATAGACTCCTCAGATTCTACTCGTGGTGTAGCGCATGCTGCACGTGTAGCATTTGAGATTGGATGTAATGTGGTCAAGGTACCTTGGACTGGTTCAATTGAATCTTTCCAGATTGTAACATCTGCAGTACCTATTCCTGTTCTTATTGCTGGCGGAGTAAGTGCCTCCTTTGATGAAACACTGAGTATCGTTGGCAAATCAATTGAAGCAGGTGGTTCAGGAGTTTGTATGGGGCGACAAATTTTCAGTTCAGATAATCCATCATCTAGAGTTAGGGCAGTGAGGGCAATCGTCCATGAAGGAGCTAGTCTTGAAGAAGCCCAATCATTTTTGTGAGGTTCAAAAATGGAAATATGGTCCGATAAAAAACCCCCTAAAGGGTTTCCATTTTCCCCCGACAGAGTCCTTTCTGAGGATTCTACAGGTATTTCTAGGAAGGACATTTCAGATGATTCTGATCGAGAATCGATTCGTAGCCTTATGGGAATGGTCGATTGGGTGGTCGTTCGATGTCCTGACTGGACAATGATTCCTTTAGAGAACTTGATTGCAGATGCATCAGGAACGGGAACTAGAATATGTGCAGAGATAAACCGAATTGAGGATGTTCAAGGTGCTATTTTTGCTCTTGAAATTGGTGTCGATGCCCTATTGCTACCTCCACAAGAAGAGTTGTGGGAAAAAGCGCAATTGTTGGGAAACAGTAGATCATCTAGATTATCCGATGACTCCAATCTATCCATGATTGAAGTCACTGTGAGGTCGATAGAGGATGGAGGGATTGGCCAACGTGCTTGTATTGATTTAACAGAACGAATGAATCCAGACGAAGGGCTTTGCATTGGTTCATTTTCTTCATGCATGGTACTTGTTCAAGCAGAGGTAAATGAGAACCCACATGTCCCCACACGCCCTTTTAGGGTAAATGCAGGTGCCATTCATGCCTATGTTCTATCTGAAGGAGAACGAACGAATTATTTGGAAGAATTACGTTCAGGTATGCCGGTTTCTGTAATTTCTTCAAATGGAAGTCGCCGCACATCTATTGTTGGAAGAGTAAAAATTGAACATAGGCCATTTCTCTTAATCCGTTTTGAATCAAATGATGGAATAGAAGGTCAGATTCTTCTTCAACAGGCCGAAACAGTTCGTTTGCTCACTTTAGGGGGAGAATCAATAGCCGTGACCTCTCTCAAGGAAGGTGAAAAGGTGTTGGCGATGACCTTTGAGAGCGCTATGCATATTGGTAAGAGCGTTCCTTCGCTGGTTAAGGAGGTCTGAGCATGGGGGTTCTAGGACGAGGCACAGCCTATGGTTCGTGTTCTCTTTTGCATGCTGTAGGAGCGGGCTACGGCGCTTCATTATCACTTGATCTTCCTGCGAAGGTAATGTTGCGAGACAACCCTGATAGACAGGAGATTGTGGATCCACACGGCCTTCTTACTGCAGTTGAATCCATATGGACTGAGGCAGGTCTTTCGATGCCTGAATCAGAGGTTCATTGGATGGTTCGTTCAGAAATCCCTGCAGGAGTGGGTTTGAAATCGAGTTCAGCAGTAGCTGCTGCAGCAATTTTGGCGTTGTGTGAAGCAACGGAAACAATTCTAGAAACTCCACAGGTAGTGGAATTGGCTGTTAGAGCACAAATGGCTGCAGGATGTGCAATCACAGGTTCAGTTGACGATACTTGGGCTGCAGTAACTACTGGTTGGAAAGTAGTCAATCCACAGGTGCCAATTCACGAAGGTATAGCATTGGAGGGAGAATGGCCCGGTTCAGAGGAATGGGCTGTTTTTGTTGTTGAGAGGGGCGAGAGAACTGCTCAAATTGACCCAGAATCCTTCGCAAGGTCTCAAATGAATTTCCAGAAGGCATTGGGTGCAATCCAACAAGGTGCTCTAGACAATGCGTTGACTGAGAATGGTAGGGGTGTTGCCTTCGCAACAGCCGATCAGGCTGGAAGGAAAATATGCAATGATTTACTGGTCTGGGGGGCTAGATGTGCTGGAATCTCTGGTTCAGGCCCTGCCATTGTTTTCATGATTCCATCAGTCAATGAAGCAGCAATCGATCGTATTTTGGATACATTGGGAAGTAGAGGTCTGTCTGTTTTTGAGACAGCAATTCGAACAGAGTGAGGCGATTCATATGGGCATGCGCCTCGGCGAAACACTTTCTCTCGTAATTTTTGGAGAAAGTCATGCTACTGGAGTCGGCGTTTTGATTGAAGGAATCCCACCAGGGATTCCAATCAAATTAAAATCTATAGAAGAGGACCTTGATCGTCGAAAACCAGGTAGAAAAGGCCTTTCTCAACGCAGTGAATCCGATATCCCATCAATACTCAGTGGAATCCATGAAGACCATTCGACGGGTTGGCCTCTTGTTTTGTTTGCAAAGAACTCAGATGTCCGAAGTTCAGATTACGATTTCCTTCCTGATCATCCTCGGCCAGGTCATGCTGATTTAGTTGAAGCAATCCGAAGTGGGGGAAATGCAGATCCTCGAGGAGGAGGGAGCCATTCTGGACGTCTTACTTGGGGATTAGTTGCTGCAGGTTCTGTAGTTCGTCCAATTCTAGATTCTGTGGGTTGTTCAGTTGTGGCTCATATGGCTGCTATGGGGTCCGATCAAACTGATGATTTGTCTAACCTTCTTTCTTCTGAATTAACTGAAAATATGGCTCGTTTGAATTGTATGGATCCAGTTGCTTCTGAACGTTTTACCAAACAGATTGAAATTTTGCGTAAAGAAAAAGACAGTATTGGGAGCAGAGTTGATGTTTTGGTCCAAGGTCTCCCCATAGGAGTAGGTAATCCCTGGTTTGAGGGAATAGAACCTGCTTTGTCGAAGGGATTGTTTGGCATTCCTGCAGTTCGAGCAGTCGAGTTTGGCCATGGAGTAGAAGCATCTTCTATGCGAGGTAGTGAACATAATTCAGTATGGATATCCGGAGAAGATTCAACACCGATTCAATCTGAAGGTGGAGATGGTTCACTTGGTGGAATTTCTACAGGTTCAGATCTTAGAATTAGTATTCATTTCAAGCCACCAAGTAGTATTCCGTTGGAACAGAATACCTTGCATCTTCCTTCTGGAGAGATGCGTCTTCTTTCAGTTGGAGGTAGGCATGACCCCGTTCTAGCGCCTCGAGCAGCTCCTGTTGTGGAAGGAGTGGTACGTTTTCTCATCGCTGAACAGATTTTGTCTCGTACGCGTCCATTTTAGAGTAGGCCTCCTAGGAGAGGTATGGATGAGCCCCAAGGGTCCTTCAGAAGTGTTCTGAAGTTCGGTGGTTCTTGTCTAAAATCCTCTCATGATATCTCATCAATTGCTGAAAGGATACTTGAATTAGATTCGACCCCAGTCGTTGTTGTCTCTGCGTTTTTTGGAGTCACAGACAGATTGTTAGATGCGATTCATGATGCACGGAATGGTAGATTGCATGTCTCAACTTTCGTTCCTTGGATTCGTTCTCACCATACAACACTCACACCCGAAATTTTGACCTCCCCTTCTTTGGAGAGGTTCGAACAAGCCATTGAAATTCTCGATACTAATCTTAGAAATATTGACGCTAAAGGTGCGGAAGTTGAGGTTTTGGTGACTGGTGAACGTTTGGCTACTTCGTGTCTTGAGGCGGCCCTAAACGCTAGGGGTGTGTTTTGCAAATCATTCTGGGCGGAAGAAATTCCAGTAATTTTGAAGGGGCGTGATCCATTTATTCGAATCGATCGGTCTTCTACTTCTGAATCGATTGAACTACCTGATGACATTATTCCATTGTGTGCTGGATGGTATGGTATAGGTTCAGATGACAATCTCGCCACACTTTCTAGGGGTGGTTCTGATTGTACAGCCGCATATATTGCCTCAGCAATTGGGGCATCATCTGTGGTGATATGGAGGGACGTGCCTGGAGTACTAAGCATAGATCCTGCATGGGGGATGCCAGGAAGGAGAATTCCTTACCTAAATTATGATGAAGCCGTTGAAATTGCATCTTATTCTTCACGACTCCTCCATCCTGATGCAATCGATCCTTTGGTGGAGGCTGGGATTCCACTAATTATTCGACCA
>JASLJW010000023.1 GCA_030747885.1 Candidatus Thalassarchaeaceae archaeon | reverse complement strand
GCTGACCTTGCTGGCCTTGCTGGCCTTGCTGGCCTTGACCTTGGCCTTGACCTTGGCCTTGACCTTGGCCTTGACCTTGGCCTTGACCTTGGCCTTGACCTTGTCCTTGACCTTGGCCTTGACCTTGGCCTTGACCTTGGCCTTGACCTTGTCCTTGTCCTTGACCTTGGCCTTGACCTTGTCCTTGACCTTGGCCTTGACCTTGGCCTTGACCTTGGCCTTGACCTTGGCCTTGACCTTGTCCTTGACCTTGGCCTTGACCTTGGCCTTGACCTTGTTCGCCTTGGCCCTGATCGTTAGATTCGCCACCGCCGTTGGTCCCGCCGTTTCCACTGCCGGTTTCAGAGTCCTGGTAGTCCGGGTCGTAGGCATCTGGGATGCCGTCGCCGTCCTGGTCCGAGGATTCGCCGTCATTAGGGTCGTTCGGGAACGCGTCAGTGGAGTCCGGTTTTCCGTCACCATCGGTATCAGCACTATTTGGGTTAGTCCCACGTGCGTATTCCTGGGCGTTCGTCAATCCGTCTCCGTCAGGATCAGCGTTGGCGTCGCCACCAGAGTTAGGGTTGAGGCCGTGATTGACCTCCCATCCGTCTGGCAGTCCGTCACCATCGCTATCAGCTCTGGTCATGTCGGTTCCTTGCTGCTGTTCCTCTGCATTGGTTAAACCATCACCGTCCCAATCTGCGCCTCCATCGGAGCCGTCGAGTGGGTCAGTTCCATCTGCAGTTACACCTGCTGATGCAGTCATTAACACTAGAAACAGTGCAATCAGCATGCTCGTTTTCTTGTTCATATTTTGCATTTTCATTACTTCCTTTGCATTTTTCTTAATTCAGAGAACCCGCCGTTCTCTCTTTCCAGAATTGTTCGTGTCTTGCACGAGATTCAATTTCCGGGATGTGGCGGTCATATTCAGCATGGATTGGCTATCGCTTATGCTATTTGCTCGAAGGAGCGTAGGGAATCGAATCGCATACAAGCGATCTCTGATTGATACAGATGCTCGATTCCCCTCGTTATTTTGCTCCAGTCCTCCGTTTTTAGCCATTCCAAGCCACATGTCGATCTAGGGTACCCTGCGTTCCCTCTGTCAATTGGAATCGCCTTGGGCTATTTGAATCCATCACCGCAAATGTATACTGAGAACAGAACATCAAGGTGTTAGACGAGATTCTTCAGCTTTGAATCGTGGTGTACCAAGAAAATGACGGATTGGAACTAAAATTGTGGAGATAATGAGGACTATGAAAATGGCTCGAGACCACAATTCAATACCTTGTCCCATGACTAGGAAAATCGACCAACCAACAAACAAAGACATCCAAATTCCATACCTTCTGGCATACAATGCTGTTCGGCCTCTAACAAGTTCATCTGAATACAATTGTGGGGTTTCTTCTTCTGATACAAAACCCTGCTCAACGCCACACCTGACACATACCAGATAACGTGGACCATTGCCGGTAATGAACTGATCCTGAGGGAATGCTCCTCGACAATATCTGCAAGTCGCCATTTGCTCCCTCAGTCCTTCGCAGAGGTGTATTCTCCTTCAACTCTACTATTCAAATGGCTTCGTTCTGCTCGGAGAGTGTTCTCCTGAACAGAGGGGGAAAGAGCAAGAAAGGTCTTCAATATCAATCGACCTTCGGGGCTTCCACAAGACTCGGGATGAAATTGTATTCCATGTACTGGTCTGTTGAGTGCCTCCACTCCCATCACAATACCTGCCGGATCCAACCACGCATTTGAACGAAGAAGTGAAGATTTCACTGATTTCGGTTCTTGAATACTCAGACTATGATATCGCATCATCACTGGAGATGGTTCGAT
The DNA here is from genome assembly GCA_030747885.1 of Candidatus Thalassarchaeaceae archaeon. Taxonomy (GTDB): domain Archaea; phylum Thermoplasmatota; class Poseidoniia; order Poseidoniales; family Thalassarchaeaceae; genus MGIIb-N2. Next base: position 10,188 of record JASLJW010000023.1, on the reverse strand, counting down.
GTCTATGAAAAGACCTGATGACACATGTTGAATACGGGTCGGAACACCGTGAACAGCTCCAGTTGATGTTCTCCCCAACTTCCATCCAGCAGCAACACCCAATGCTTGGTGTCCCAAACACAAACCTAGGGTTGGCAATGGATTTGGATCTTCCAACGCCCAGGTTGCAAACGCCATCGTTAGTGGTGAAGATTCTGGAGATGATGGTCCAGGACCAATTACAATGTGTGTTGGTTCATGCTCTTCCAACAATTCCTTAACCGACCGATCCGAATCTGGGCCTCGTCCTGAAACAACAGTGACAATTGCGCCACAAATTCGCAGTTCATCGACAACGTTCCAGGTGAATGAATCGAGATTGTCAATGAATAATACTCTAATTGGTTTGTCTTGGGATTCGTGTAAATTTTGGATGGATTCTGAACGAAGGCGCCCAACCAACGATTCTGTTCGCTCATCAATTGGTTCAATGGATTGAATGGAAGGGGGTGCTGAAACCGTTTCTCTAACTGAGGGGGAATCTTTGGTTGACCAACAAGCATCAATCAAAGCCATTGCCTTGAGTTTTGCTTCATCTACTTCAGATGCAGGGTTTGATTCCACCGTGATGCCCCCGCCGGCCTTAATAATCGCAAACCAATCATTCGATTCATTGTGGAATTCTATGGTTCGAATCAGAATATTCCATATTGAATTGGATGTTAAAGGATCGATGAACCCAATTGATCCAGTCCACGAACCTCTCGGTTCTTCTTCTAACCATGAAATTGCTGCGATAGTCGCATCTTTAGGGCACCCAGTTATCGAACCTCCTGGAAATAACGATTGGAGGGCATCGGCTGCATCGATATTTGTTCTGTAATCACCTTGAATTGTACTAACGAGGTGATGTACATTCGATAACGATTCGACCCTCCAATCAGTCCAACGGGTAGAACCTGGTTGGGCGATTTTTCTTATATCATTCCGCTCAAGATCGACCAACATCATATGTTCAGCAATCTCTTTTCTAGAACGAATCATCGACATAATCTCAGCTTGATCTGCCTCCGTGCCTTCACCTCGTGGACGTGTTCCCTTGATTGGGCGAGTATACACAGAAGAGGTGTCCATCTCTAAGAGCAATTCAGGACTTGAGGAAACGATGGTCAAATCAAGATCAGGGGAATGTAACCAAGCAGAATAAGGAGCGGGGTTGGTGGAATCTAATTCTTCAAAAATTTGCCAGGGATGAATTTCTGACTTTCCTTTCCAAGTTCGACCGTAGTTCACCTGATACAGGTGGCCGCCTCGGATTGATTCAATGATTCTTCTAATCCTCTCGGTATGATGTTGATCAGATGTTGATTCAGGAATTGAATTGGAATGGCCTGATTGTAATGGTTGAGGAGGCATTGGTCTCAATTCGGTGATATCTGCCCAGGGGTGAGTTTCCTCTGAGACAAGGTGAAGTTGGTTGGTTGAACGATTATGAAGAATATACGCTGATATTCGATACATTACTCCCAAAACGGAGTTTGCTTCGGGTAATGCATGAAGTCCAACGGGAGAGGTCCATTGGACCAAATCATAGCCCAACAATCCAGCTACAGTACCTATGCTTGGCAGTCCATCTGGAGATGGTGTGCATACATGTTGACATGTTAATTTCATGGCTTGTGAAAGGCTTGTTGCACTCGACTTTTTGATGGTCTTCCAGTTGGAATCTGTCCAAATTTGTTGTTCAATAATCAATGGGTTTGAGGTATGAAAAATCAAGTCACCATCAAGAGGTGAGCGATTGAATGGTAATGGAGATTCATTCATCGGTTGACGTAAAAGTGTCCTATGTGTAGGGGGGCCCATGAGTAAAGATGTTTGAGAAATGTCTGAAATCGGACCACCTGAATGCAACAAAAGTTCATCGGGAGCAATTTCAGATGTCCTCAGTGAACGTAGTATGTGTTGAATGGAAATCAATGGGGATGAATCAGAGGGTTGTGGTAATTCTCGAAATATCACACTCTCACCCATGTTGCGTTCCTTCCCATGCAATCTTCAATGCATCTGTGATAATATTGGTCAAATGGTTTCCAATAGAAATGTCTACTCCGTCAATTTCCCCAATTGGGAGGACTCCAAGACCTGTTCCTACCACTACCATTTCTTTGCATCGGAGAAGCATCTCATCTGTCAAAAATGCACGTCTCAAGGGGATGCCATTTTTTTCTAGATGTTCAGTAATCAACGATAACGTGATGGATGCCACCCCCCCTTGGTCTGGTCCAGGAGAATATGCCAAACCATTTTCGTCAAGAAGAATCGGTGTGGCTCGATCTGCATCCACAATTGTATGGTTGTGAACAAGGAGGGCGATGTCTGCGCCGGCTGATTTGGCAGATTCTCCAGCCTTCAAGTATTGTTCCCAAGAACCATGCTTAATTCCTCGAAGACGGCGGGGCCATTGAGGGGCAGGGTAGGTAATCGCAACCAAAGGCGAAGGAAGTGATTGAATGTCCCTTGTTTCACAATTTACCTCTCCTTTGGATGTCCATTCCAATCTAGCCAATCCCTCTCTAGGTCCATGCTCATTGATCGATGATTGGAGAGCTTCGTGCAGAGAAGTGGAATCCGGTTTCTGGCATCGGATTTTTTCTGCTGCCTCTTCCATTCGATTAAGATGGAGATTCCATGCTAGTACTTGTCCAGATTCATTGAAGCGACAAGTTGTAAAAACCAATGATTGAGGTTGTCCGTCTACCATTTCATAATCACCATTCAAACATCTATGCCCTGTAATCAGAGCAAATCATCGAGGAATGACATGTCGAGATCGTCTGACTTTGGTTCTCCCGAACGAAGCGCTTCTGCTGCACTCTTGAGTTCAACTGGATCTAGATACTGGTCCTTGTTATCGTCGTGATATCGTGCTTCTTGGACGAGGAAATCCTCTGAAGGAAGAGAATAATCTCGAACCAAATCCTTTGCACTCTGTCTAGAATAACTGTACTCGTCGACTGGAGCAACTTGTTGAGGGGTAGGGGGTTCCACTACTGCCCTAGCCTTGGAATCTGTAGATGCAACAGGTAATCCAGGTGGTACCTCTACATCAGATGGAGAATCGTCCCAAGCAGATTGTTGTGGAATTCCATAAGTTCCCTGAGCGAGGTGGGCCCACTCATCTGCTGGATCTCGTCGTCTAACTACCATCAAGGCAACTAAAGCAACTAAGATCATTATCATCAATAATAAAATGACGATGGTTTGAGCATTGAATAAATCTGCCCACCAAGCTGCATCTTCAGTATCGCCTGGGTTTGGAAGTGCTGCTGGGTCCCATGGTGCTAGAGCTCGAGGGGTTACGCCCGTTCGATGGACTTCCCCATCATGTGCAACGATTGCAATATAATGGGGAACATCATTGCACTCTGTTTCATTTGCTGCTCCATCAGATTCGTTTACTACGTCAATGGGTTGTCCACATATTGGTTCAAATGTCCAAGAATTTCCTTGTACATAGGATTCAACCAATATTGCTTCACGTGTATCCTCAAATGGTTCCAATGAACTGTAAATCCAATATGATCTGACGTTTCGATCGTTTTGAATTTCCCAGTCTGCCTTGATTTGTGTGCCTTCATCAACCCATTGGAGTACTATACCAGTCATTTCAGGTAGATGGAGTCCCGGATCCAGAAGTGAGTTGTCAATCGGAGATCTACTAGACGTCTCTAAATCAGTATAGATGGCGTTTCCTGATGAATCAACAGGAACTACTGCGACCCAAGTCAGTGTTCCCGGGCTCAATGGTAGATCTTCGTCAGTATTGATGGTTGCAGAAAACATCTCAACCTCTGCAGGTAATTCAGGTGAACGGGAAAGTACTGCAGCAGGTTCCATTGTTGAGGCATCTGTAAATGGTAATGAAGAAGTAAAGATGAGGTATTCTTCAACATCACTAGCAAGACTAAGTTCGAAATCAACAAGAAGGCCATCTCCCATATCATCTGGACGATCTGAAAGGGTTGGTGCATCAAGACGATTTGGTGGAGTGATATCACCACGATTATCAATTGGAACTACATTCACAGTTTCAAGTTGTGTCAAGAAAGCATTGCCAGAAATATCGTGAGCGGAAACTGCGACATACAATGTGATATCTGGAACAATAGGGGAAGGTGTTGCACCACTTACTGAGCTTCCACCCAATAGAGCAGTGTCTATAGTCACTTCAATACGTTCTTGATTCCATCTTCTCTGGTCAACCAAAATTAAGCCACAAGATTCTGGATCTGATTCACACACATTCCACTTTGGACCGACTGTAACTACTGGATGTTCTGAAACCCATACAGTATAGTGATCCAAATCCGGTTCAAATCCAGGGGTCCAACTTACATCGATACTAGTGCCATCATCATCAGGAGTATCCCATGCTTCAACACCTTGAATTCGATCTGGTGGATCTGGGCCAATATTGGCCAAGGAAGATGCAGATACAATCGTCACATTTTCAGTATCGGAATTTTCCCAGAAATCAACCGCCACTACAGCAAACCAATGTACTACTCCATCTTGGATTGGCCGGCCTGAAATATCACTAACTGTGATTCGAATCATTCCATCATCTGGAGTTGGGGGGCCTCCTTGACCGGGTCTACCTCCTTGACCAGGTCCTTGGAAAATATCACAAGATGGAACATATTGTATAATGTCCCAACCATCTAGATTATCTGGAATGGTATCTGAGTCTGCAACCTTGCCGTAAACTGCGTAGTAAGCACAATCATCTTCTTCATTCGGACTCCATTCAAGCGTTATTCTTCCTCCCTCGTCATCAGGAGTATCGAAAGCATCCAAATCTTCTATCGGGGCTGGAGGGATTCCATCATCAACTTCAGATGTCCAGACTACCGGACCAATGATTGTTGCATTCGCAGCATCATACTGGCCTTCTTCATCCGTGCAAACTAGGCCAACCCAAATCATTTGATTTAATGGCACATTGAATGTGGTTGTGTTTGCTTCACTGAATGGGACCCCTATTGCTCTGTTGAACGGAACGTTCTGGACATCTGTAAGTGGGAAGGGTGTTCGCCAGAAATGCATGAATGCTGGATCCAATTCAGTACAGGCAGCCCATTCTAGAATCATCTGGCCCTCTTGGTCAGGATTCATTGTTGCATTTGCCCACTCAGGGGGTGCTGGTACATCATCAATAGGAGTTGCAAATGTAGCGAAATTGGATGGTTCGCCCAATTGTGCTCCAGAATATTCAGTTACAATGCTAATTCCGTATTCTTTGCCATCTTCCAACGCTTGTCCTAACGAGGTTGTTAATTCGGCTGCGACTGATGCCCATACTGGAATCCTAGCGTCATACGTGATAGCTGAACTGGGATCAGATGATTGGATATCCTGTGCAGTCAAACCATTCGGATATGTTGAGGTCTCCCAGATATAGATTCGATATGCAACCCATCCATGATCTGTGGATGGAGACCATTTTGCAACAAGAACACCCCCTCCATCATTAGGACGGTCATAGAATTCCAAAACTTCTGTGGGCTGTTCTATTCGCTCCCAATCATATGTCAAACGGACCCACATGGACCCGTTTCTTGGGCTTTGTAATTGGAAATGGACTTCTCTTCCGTCTGGAGTCATTGCGGCATTTCGAATTGCATCCTGAAGGCTCGTCTCCAATCCCATTACACCTGAATCAAGGGAAGCGAGATCCCAGATTCCAGAGTAATTGAGTGAAGTCGTCGACATCCAAGTTGCCGCTCCTTGAACTGGACTTACTGAAGTAACAACATTCTGTACCAGTTGAAGTCCGTTAGGGCCCGCTGCACCTATACTTGGAAGTGAAATTACGGAGTTTTGTGTGGCAAGAACGATTGCTCTTCCTGGATGGGTCTGATTCGTGATATTGATTGAGTTTCCACCAATGAGAACATTCAACGGAGATGCGCGCCGGCTTCGGAATCGGTCTTCCTCTATGTGTGAAATAGGGCTAAACAAATGCAAGCCGTCCATTCCTACTGTAGCAAGTCCTGAAGAATCAAGATAGGCTCCCTTTTGATTGGTCACTTGTATCAAATCATCAACAGCATGGTCCCCTCCTGCAGCAAGATATGTAATACCTAAATTAGTCAAAGAAATTACATCTGTTCCATCACTAATCATCAATTGTGGTGGATAACCTGCCATTGTAAACGGATTTGGGCCATCTTCCATTGAACCAGATGTGGCATTCCAATGTACGGTTGGTGCTGTTGCAGTAGCGATGTGAACACCCCAAATATCTGCAGATATGGATTTGACATCGTTATCAGGAATCATATCTATCGCTCGAGTAACTGTTGGATTCATTGTAGCTAGAGGTACTTCGGCAAATCCTGGCCGTGTTATTCCTTGACCATCGTGCGCCACCAAAACCGTGGCCGGGAATGATGTTGTTACTCCGTTAGAGTCTACTACAGTATTTGGTCCAAGCACTGCAATATCTGACACTGTTGTTCCCATCAATCCACTCTGACCGGTAAGGGTTCTTACAATCGACATGTTCGTGGTATTCAACTCCACCAATCCACCCTTGGTTCCAAGCAATAGGTTTCCATTTGCAACTTCTAACCGAACAATTACAGGATTTGGTAGGCCATCAAGTAGCGTAAATGGGTCTTCCCAATCCTGAACTGTTGTATTCCATATTCCTAGACCTGCAAGGGTAGCAACCCAAATTCGGCCATCATGTTCAATGAAATCAAATACGTAGTTGCTTGGAAGTGCTGCAACCAATTTGCCATCAACGAATGTATAATTCGTGGTATCAAATACCTGTACTCCTGCTGCTGTTGATCCGGTTCCCATTAGGCCCACCACGAGGTCACCATTCCATTTGGCAAGACCATCATGCATCCAATGGAATCCGATCCCCATCGGGTAAACTATACCAGTAGTTAGATCGATGCCAATGAGGCCTGAGCCTGCATTAGATACCCAAAGCCCAGTTCCATCCAACAATAATTCATTGCCAGTCTCAGCACCAAGGGAAAAGGATCGGTCCCACCGAACATCTCCATTTACCAATGTTCCTTCAAGAATTGAATTTCCAAGTCCAGAGGTAACGTCCTCTCCAACAAGGGCCCATACTTTGTTTGCTGATGATACAATTTCTACAACACGGCCACTGCTTAGGGCAGTGAATGTATCAATTCCTCCGGGGGTGAATCCAGTGTTATCAAGTAAGTCTACTCTGCTGTTTCCGGAACTACCTCCATTTCGGCCGATTGCATAGGCATCTGTTCCAGAGGAGGATGGTTTCACAACAATACTGCCTGTCTCCAATCCTGGATCAACTAGAGAACCTGTGCCTACATTCACTCCAACTACTCCAATTACAGAGAACCCTCCTCGATTATTGGCAAGGTGAGAAATCATCAATTTGTTGTTGTGATATAAGAGACCTCCAGGGAAAACTGCTTCTTCAGAAATTCCATCCTGAGCAGTAATTTCACTAAGTTTCAAATCTTGTCCATCGTAGAGGTAACGGCCTACTCCAATTCCATCTGTGTCGAATCCAGAATATAGAATCTCATTGGCATCATCACAGGCTAAAGAACGGACATCGTCATTAGGAATCTCTCCGCCTTGTGAACTAAATTCTGAAATCCATGTGGAAGATGTTGTATCGTAACGGCCAATACCACCAGGGGCCCACCATCCAAGATATCCCATTGCAACATGGACAATGTCTGCACATACTGCAAAATCAGCAGGATAGCCAGAAGGAAGGTTTCCAGAACCAGCTGCAATGCTTGTCCATTGACCAGTTGAACCATTGAGCGTATGAACATCTGAATTGGTTTGCCATCCACTTTGTGCGTATGTTCCAACCCACAAATCATCACCAATGATCTTCATGGAATAGACATCTTCGTCTCCAGAAGATGGCATGCCTCCATTGCTGGGAGTCCAACTAGTCAACCATGTATCGTTGGTAGGATCGAATCTGAGAAGCCCATTCAAAGAGGCGAAGAGGTAGTTTCCATCCCATTCTACCATTCCACGAATTCGCCCTTCAACATCATCCCATGATCCAAGAAGAGACATGTTTGCAGCATTAAAGCGACGTAAGTAGTTCTCACCATAAGCAACCCACAATTCACAATCTGCAGGATCTAATGGGAAACAATCTCCCAAATATTGTGCATTAACTCGTTCAATTGAACCTGTAGAATCCAAAGTATCTGCCCATGAAGCATTGGATACGTTCCATCGAACAACTGCCCCTACACCAGTCCACCACTGGCTAGGAGTGACTCCAATCCAAAGTTCATCGCCCACCATTCCCAAACCATTGGTAATTCCACTAGTTCCAATTCTCTGCCCTACATCAAGTTCAGATAAACTAGTATTGGAAGTAAGGTTAATCCTGAAAATTAAATCTCGAGATTGCTGGTAATTCTGTTGTTGCGCATAGTGGAGAATTCCATTGTGAATTGTGATATGCATTGGGTCATACGAAGATAAAGTGGGGCCTCCAGAATTACTGCCTTTGTTCCAATCTCTTACCACAGTGGCTGTTGCAAGATCAATTTCTGTTAATCCAAAATTTCCTCCTGCCCAAATTGTATTGCCATTGGGGCCAAGTACCATCGATGTAACACCATTACCATCGATGAGATTGGATGATGTGTCCCAAGGGGTCAACCATGTACTGTTAATCAAATCAAAACGAAGAATGCCTACTCCATCAAATCCAACATATGCCACATCATTGTGAACCACTACCTTTGCATTGTTGGTCTCTTCTCCAGCCTCCCATACCTCAGTAACCTCCTCATTTGTAACATCCCAAACTGCTGCTCCATTTTCTGTTCCGACCAAAACTTGAGTTGCTGAAATGACTCGAACTGAACGAACATCATCAGGAATATCGTCATCATCGTCCCAACAATCATCTCGTTGGAATGTCCATGTATATCGGCATAATCCCCGATCAGTAGCTGCCCAAATACTGTTAGAATCTGATGCTGTATCGAAAAATTCACGCGGTTCAAATCTTCCGTTTTGGGATATGGATTGCCCCTGTCCATTCGTGAATCGTTCCAACCCAAAAGCGGTACCAACTAATACTCCCCCATATGGGTCATATTCTAGGGACATTACGTAGTTGGATTGCATTGCACCACCTTGCCCTGGGTTATTTCCTCCTGTGGCTACCCATCGATCGAGAATCTCTCCAGTAACTCGGTCGTACACCAATACACCGAATCCAGATAAGCCAAGCCAAACAGTAGATCCATCACTAGCAATTGGAGCGAAATCTAGGGCATCTGCCCCCAAAGACTGCCATGGAGGAAGTACCGAATTTGTGGTAAGGTCAATTCGAAGAACTCCGTCTTCACCTGAGCTAAGATATGCAACTCCTGCCCTTGTAGCTACATCTTCTACATCATTGGCTTCGAGTTCTGTTGTTCCTCCTGATTCGGTGTTGAATTCAGTGGTAGTGTCTGTAGAAATATTCCAAACTGTAACTCCTCTCTGTCCATGAGCAATAACCATTGTTTCTGTAAATTGGTCATAGGAAATATCTCTGATACCATCAAATGCAATTGAAGGAGTGGAGGACTCATCAATTGTCCGCAACAGTGTTCCATTCTGATCGAAAACCATGATTCCAGAATCCACTGTGCCTAGATAAATATCCGAACCATCAGTGGATATTGAATTGCCATCTTCATCGGTTGAAATCGGTTGAATCCATTGATTGATTGTGCTGTCGAAGCGATCAATCCAACCCGACCCCCCAATCCAGTAGGTATCCCCTAATCGAGTAATGCTGAACATTTCTTCAGAAGTGGGTGAATTTGCAAATATTCGTGACGAAGATACTGATGGAACATCCGTAACCTCAATCATCGAAACGCCTCCAGAAGAGCCAATCAAGAGCAATGATTCGTTGATTGGGCCTCGGAAGCCACCTGCAACCCATGGAATCAAAGATGATGGATTGGAAATACCAAAATTGGATGCAGCAATGGTACTAGTGAATACCACTGATGTAGCATTGTACACATGCAACACATCATTTGCAAGAATGTGAATCCAATCATCAGTGACACTCATCGATTGGACTTCATCCCCTGAAAGCCAATTCTGAGTTGACCAAGATGCTAGCCATGAATTGGTTACAACATCTCG
>JASLJW010000022.1 GCA_030747885.1 Candidatus Thalassarchaeaceae archaeon | reverse complement strand
GCAGTGGATAGAACATTACAGGTTCTAAACCAAGATACTCAAATCCTCATGCCAAGACCTGGGCAATGGAGACCCAATTGAAGCGTGCGCTCATATCCCTCCTATGCTTCGCAATGCCATGGGAGCCGAGCCAATCGGATTCGTGGATGATGCAAACTCCCTCGATCCTAAGACTCTAGGCTTCATGTGTGGACTCGAAATCCATCAACAATTGAATTCAGGAAAACTTCACTCAAGGCAACCTAGTATTCTCTTCGAGATGGGAATTGAATCCATTCCATCCAATTGGAATAGAGTTGAACGAAGATTGAGTGCGACTTCTGGTGAATCAGGTTCCATAGATGTTGCAGCTAGATTTGAACAAAGAAGAAAACGTTCCTTTGTATATATTCAATGTCCAAATTCTGGGTTGATTGAATTGGATGACGCCCCTCCTTCTGGACTAGATGATGATGCATTGGACATTGCCATGACAATCTCAACCTTGCTAGAAATGCATCCTGTCGATATCCTACAAACTATGCGAAAACAAGTAGTGGATGGTTCCAACACATCTGGATTCCAACGAACTACACTTATTGGTACCTCTGGAAAAGTAAGTACGAAGGGGGGGGATGTTGGAATTGACGTGCTACTCCTTGAAGAAGATTCAGCAAGAAAATTAGAATCTCGTTCCACTGATCAAGGTGAACAAGTCGTATACATCCTAGACAGACTTGGAATACCTCTAGTAGAAATTGCTACGGCACCAGATATCATTGACCCTGATCATGCAATGGAAACTGCGCGAACTTTAGGAAATCTGTTAAGATCAACTCGTTCTGTACGACGGGGGTTGGGGACAATTCGGCAAGACCTCAATGTCTCAATTGCATGTGGTGATCGAGTAGAAATCAAAGGTACTCAAGATCTAGATTGGGTGCCTCGAATCATCCGCCTCGAAATGGCTAGACAGATTCATTTCTACAGATTAGCCAACGAACTCAGAGCGGCTGATAATCTTCCTAAACTACCACCCAACAGAGAAGATGATGATAATGAAATCGAAGAACAAGTTCGGGTGTTTGTAGAAAAGAAATTCCCTTTTGAACCTCAAGATGTTACCGATGAATTCGCAACCTGTGATTCGTCAATGATTCAACGAACTATTTCTTCTGATGGATCAATCATCGGAGTTTCATTACCTGATCTAGCGAATAGTATTGGAATAAAGGCCCTCGATAATGAAGGATCTCAACTTCCTAGGTTGGGAAGAGAGTTAGCTGGAGCGGCTAAACTTGCTGGCGTAGCAGGTATTTTCCATAGCGATGAGTTACCTGCATACGGAATTACTCAAGGAATCGTTGATGCAGTGCGCTCAAAAATGGGATTAAACGAGGAAGATGGTTTTGTGCTATGCGCTGCACCTGAATGGCAAGCAATGTTAGCTTTGGAATCAGTAATAGATCGAGTTCGATTAGCCTACCACAGAATACCAAAAGAAGTGCGGAATGTAATCATTCGAAAAGGTGCTCCTGAAGATGGTACGACTTCTCCAATGAGGCCTCTTCCAGGCTCTGCAAGAATGTACCCTGAAACAGATGTTCCAGTCCGATTGATACAAGACAAAGATTGGGAACGTGTCTTGTCTAATATGCCCCCTAGTGCTGAAGAACGTCTTGCTAAACTTCAACCTCTAGGGCTATCAGAAAACCAGATTGAAGCTTTACTAGGTGGGGAATTGGATGATCTCGTTCACGATCCTTTCAATGATGGTTCGCCTCTGCCGGAAGGAGTTTCGGCAAAGGCATGGACCAGTTTACTTCTAGACAGAACTGTAAATGAAGTAGCAGAAAATGCAAAAATGGAACCAAGTGATGTTCCATATTCACTCCTCTGTATCGGCTTGTACTGTAGAGAAATTGGAAACATGACTCGAGAAGGATTAATCCCACTTTCATCAAAGGCTCTGAAACAAGGTGTCTGGCCCACAGAACGAGATGTAATGATGGCTTGGTTCACAACAACTGCAGAAGAAGATGGGTTCAAACCAGCAGATGCTTCTAGCATAGAAGCAATTGTGGATGAAATCCTAGCAGAGCGTGCTGATTTCATTGCAGAACGAGGAATGGGGGCAATGGGACCTCTAATGGGTGTAATTCTTGAACGTCTAGGAAATGGTGCAGATGGGAAGGCAGTATCCGCAATCCTCAGAGATCGGTTATCCTAGTATCGAAATCAAATTTGATAAACCATGCATGTTGCATTCAAATTCCATGGACAAGCATCCTATTGCTCTCTCTTTTGGAATTCTTCTCATTGTAACTGCTTCATTCTCGGGATGTGTAGCAGAACCGACTCCATTAGAAGAAAATGAGATTGGGGAAATAAGTGTAGTTGTAACAATCGATTTTGCAAATCGGGGGAATGAAACAGCAAATCTCGAAGAACGTTTAACCAATGGTTCCATCACCTTTGAACCAGTTTTAATCTCATCTGGAACTACTGCCTATCGTGTAATGGAAGCCCTACAAATCCGAGAGAATTTTACCATGGATGTTACCTTTTACACCTTTGGCCCTTACATTCACACCATCGACGGTGTTGCAGGAGATTCAGACACATATTGGTCACTAGAAGAGAATGGAACTGCATCAATGGTTGGAGCAGGGGACCTTGAAATTACAGGTGATTCTAACCTTGCTTGGATATTGGCTTCTTCTGCAGAGTATTGACTAAAATCTTCTATGTTCAATCGCAACGGCTTAAGGCCGCTCACGTTTGAGGCAAAGATATGCTCGGTCTCCATGCACTCAATGTGCCTGCTGAGGCAGTGCTAATTTCGGAGATTTTTCTCATAATTTTTGCTCTTTTTGCAATTTTTTCTGGAGGAAGTAGGTCTCAAATCCCTAAAACAATAATCTGCGCAATTGGTATTGCAGGCACATTGTCTATTGGAAGAGTTCTATTCGATCCCATTCCCAATGTACAACCAGTTACCATAGGAATCTTGCTTGTCGGAGCCACCTACGGAGCACGTCGTGGAATTGGAATTGCTTTCCTTGTCGCTGTATTCTCCAATATGGTCATAGGAACTGGTGTTTGGACCCTGTTCCAAGCAGGAGCATGGGGCATAATAGCAGTTGTAGGATCAATCGTTGCAAACCAATTAATCATCAATGAAAAAATAAATTTGAGTCGATTGGTGTTTGCAGGAATTATCTCTGCTTTTATCTTCGACTTCTTGGTCTCACTATCTGTTTTGATTGCCGATCCTACACCAAATGTTTTCATCGCTTACCTAATCACTGGATTACCTTTCGATCTCCTTCACGCTGCAGGAAATGTCATGATTGCTGTAACCCTTGGTCCATCGATGTACGGTTTACTATCTCGCTCTTTGTCCTCGACTGGTCTGAAAATCAGGAGTGTCGTCAATGAGTCTAGAATCGAATGACCCCAGTTCAACTATGGTTTTGGTTGTAAGATCCGATTTGAAGTTAAGTTCAGGAAAATTGGTGGCACAAACTGGTCATGCAGCAGTAGAAGTCGTACTCAAAGCACGAAAATCGGAGTTGAGTTTACTCACTCGATGGAGGGAGGAAGGGGCAAGAAAAATCTCCCTTAAAATTCCAGATGAGAACGCTTTGAAACGATTATTTGAAGATGCAAAAGATGCTGGCTTAGTGACATATTTAGTGAAGGATGCTGGACATACTGAAATTCCACCAGGGACATTAACTGTAGTTGGAATATTAGGTCCTAAAAGAGCGGTTGATGCTCTCGTTGGAGAACTACCTCTGCTCTGAACAGAATTCATTTTCAAAATTTCTACTCTTCGACATTGAATCGTTGGTATACTTCATTTGTAGTACGAGAAACTCTGATGAAAGTGGTACACTTTGGTAGATCCTTTATCCGCCTAGCTCCAACATATGAGCAAGCAGATCTGACTCCACCCAATATTGACTGGACTGTCTCTTCCAATCCACCCCTGTAAGGGACTCTTACTTCCTTGCCCTCAGGGGCACGATGTTTTGCAATTTCTCCGTAATACTCTTGCATAGCCTTTGCAGAAGACATGCCATAGAATGACTTGTACATCTTCCCATTGTCACCTTCAACTAACTCGCCTCCGGATTCATCATGCCCAGCTAACATACCTCCAAGCATCACAAAATCTGCACCGGCAGCAAATGCCTTAGCAACATCTCCTGGAGATGAACATCCGCCGTCAGCCATTACGTGACCTGCAAGTCCGTGGGCGGCATCCGCACACTCCGAAATTGCAGATAACTGAGGATAGCCAACACCTGCCACTTTTCTGGTAGTGCATACTGAACCTGGTCCTATTCCAACCTTCACAATATCAGCACCTGCCAAAATCAATGCCTCCGTCATCTCTCTAGTAGCCACATTTCCTGCTATCACAATTGAATTCGGAAAGTTACTTCTAACTTCCTTAATGAAATCCAAAAATACTTCTCTGTAGCCATTAGCCACATCAACACAAATCATAGACAGTTTTCCACTTGTGGACATCTTCTTCTTTAACAACTCCAAACTGTCCTCTGTAGAACCGCATGTTACTGCTACATATTCTGGATTGACATCATCTTTCCAAGCATCTGAACACTGCCTCGTCGAGTAAAACTTCTGAAGGCAAGTCAACATTCCATGATTCTGGAGGACTTTGGCTACTCCAAAGACACCTGTTGTGTCCATGTTTGCAGCAACAATCGGAACTCCTTTCCAAGTCTTGTCAGAATGCCTGAATTTGAATTCACGAACCAATGTTACATCAGATCTAGATACTAAGGTACTACGCTTAGGTCTGATTAATACATCATCAAAAGTTAGTTTCATTTCATGCTCTATACGCATTGGAACCTTACCAATCCAACGAAGGTGTACTTAAGAGAATTATTATTTTCTATTCAACAGCAAATGAAGCAATAATCCAACTGGCATCAACATCACTCCCATCATTACAATCAATCTTGTCTGAAGAATTGGCAATTCATTCTCCAAGGCCTTCTTCCACATCCATCGAGTTACGATAATATCGCCGGCAATCATATGCGTCCATGCCAAAACAGTACCTTCCTCAGTTCCTAGTAAAACCACGAGAGTATCTGCAATTTGTATGGGGTTTGCAGAAAAAAGGTCAATCAAGCCACTTGGATTCAAAGCTACAGTCAAAAGATAAGAAATTAGGGGGCCCAGAACAAACCATGGTCCTTCCATCCACGCAGATGTCCTTTCTGATTCAGGTTGAATAAGCATCAACATCCAGAAGGGGCCAATCCAAATTGTGGCTAACATGAACATTGCCAAATTGATTGGTTCCATTTTCTAATCTCCTAAAGTGGTGAACTACGTTTATTGGTGAGGGGATGCTTTTGACCTGGAAACCAAGTATCAATTCCATTCCAATCTGGTTGGATTCCTAAATCTGCCAAGAGCAATTTGCTACTAATTCTAGCACTCTCAAAAATGGTTGGTAAACCACTTCCAGGGTGAGTCCCTCCACCCACTAAGTAGGTATTATCAAACTCATCAAATCGATTCTGGGGGCGGCGCCAAAGCATCTGATTTAGCCCATGAGCGAGATTGAATACTGCTCCCCGGTAGATATCTGATTCTCCCCAATCATCTGGAGTCATCATTGTCTCTGAGACAATGTGGTTGCGAATATCATCATAGCCTAAATTAGCAATCTGATCAAGTATTAATTCACGATAATCGTCCTTGATTTCATCCCAAATGATGCTTTCATGTGTGTTGGGAACTGGGACTAAAACATAAACAGTAGAATG
>JASLJW010000021.1 GCA_030747885.1 Candidatus Thalassarchaeaceae archaeon | reverse complement strand
TGGTTGCAAAAAAGAATGAGTAAACGTAGAGGAAATGTTCAAGCTAGAGCGTTGGCGGGTTCTTTGGCTGCTGCACATGAAGAAGAATTTGATACTGTTTCGATTTTTGAAAATGCAGCATATGGTCGACATTCATATCTTCGAAGAGGGATGGCTTCACCATCAGATCTTGCTTCAATACAAAATCAAAATGATGTCCCCTTGCGTTTACTTCTATGGAGAGAACATGCAAAGGCTGGCCTCTGGTTTTTTGGGGGGAGAAATCAAACTGTCTGTACTGGAATTAGTCCATTGATACCAAAGGGTTGGGTTGCTTCGGGGTTGAAAGGAAGTCCGATCAAATTCTTGAACGATGATTCAAACAATGATATTTGGAGAACTAAAGGGTTGAATTTAGAGGTGATTGAGGAGCAAAAAACCACAGAAGAGGGATGGCTTAGATTAATTTTCAATGATGGAATTACAGTTGGGATTTCTGCTTCACAACTTAAAGCTACAGATGCGGGTTTTGTAGGTCATCTTTCATTACGAATGTTGCCCCCAAAACTACCTAGAATAGCACATATCGATTGGATCTGGAAGCCACAAGGATGGCCGGATGAGCGGGATTTACCCGATGCAACAGATGAGGCGGTTGATGGAATACTAGAAGCATGGTCTGATCTTCAAATCACAGACAAAGATTTGGTTGGGAAATTGAAGGGCGCTGTTGCTTCATCTATCGATGAAGGATTCGTACTTTCATATCAGTGGTTTGAGAAAATACAAGATGGAGTGAATGCAATCAATGGAACTGATTTGGAACGGTTGGCTATCCAAACCGCTATTGATAGTGTAGAAAATGGAGTTCATGTTCGCCGAGATGGTGTTGTATTGTCCTCTCCAGATGATGTAGTGAGGATAGAAATGACTGCTGGCCATGATATCCTAAGTGCCCTATGGTCTGATTATGGCCATATTATCCTAGAAGATATGTTTGGGATTACGGGAGATGATGCAAACAAATTACATGCTACTCAAATGAAAAGAATGCAAGGATTCAATGCTTTCCTGAAATCGATGGATTCACAACGGAAAACCACTGCTAGGTTGGAAGCTCTTCCATGGTTGGAGGGGGGGTTACCAAGCCCATTGGATTTTGCTCATGAACTAATTTGTAAGGCACATGCTGATGGTTTAGGTTCGACAACAAGCATGGTAAGAAAAAGATCGAATGTAGATGAATCTGCAATAGGGTGGGCTTGGTTATCTGCTCATGAGAAGGCAGAATCTGAAGCTTGGAGATTTGATGAAGTTGCTAGAGATAAGGGGGGAGATTGGGTTCATTCAATTCGTAATCTCTGGGATGAAAGTGTGAAATTAATTGAAGAAAGGGGAACAAAAAAAGAGTATGCTGAAGCAATGGGGATGTTGGCTAAAACAATGGGTAACAATTCCGAACTTCCAGATTTTGATTGATTACGAATAATATTGGAATTGTTTTATTCTAAGGCACCAGTAATATCTGACCAAAGATCTTCGATATCTTCCAAACCTACACTTAATCGAACAAAACCAGGGTCTATTCCAGAAGCTAATCGAACATCCAATGGCACGAACATGTGTGAGGATGTTGCTGGAACTTCAATCAAAGATTCAACACCACCAAGGCTTGTTGCCTCAAATATAATTGAAAGACGGGACATGAATTTCATTGCATCTTGGTCGTCTCCCTTTAGAACAAATGCTAGCATACCAGTACCTTTTGGCATGATTCTTTGTGCGACCTCATAATCTGGATGGTTTGGCAATGATGGGTGAATTACGTTCTCAACCAATGGATGGTTTGCTAATCTGCGAGCGAGTTCGGCAGCATTCGAAGCGTGGGTTGGCATCCTAACACCTAATGTTTTGATTCCTCTTTCCAACAAGAAGCATGAATGAGGATCTGCTGAACTTCCAAAATGGACTTTCTTTGAGAAAACGCTAGAAATAAGTTCCTTATTTCCAACTACTGCTCCACCTATATGGTCTGAATGACCGTTGAGAAATTTTGTCGTACTATGGATCACTAGATGATGGCCCATTGAAATTGGTTGAACTGCCCATGGGGAGGTGAATGTGTTGTCGACCACTGAAATCAAATTATGTCGGTTAGCAATCTCTGCGATTGCCTCTAAATCACAAACCTTCAATGTTGGATTGGTTAATGATTCACTATACAACATCTTGGTATTGGGTTGAATGGCAGCTTCATACGATGCAGGGTCTCGAATGTCAGCCATTGTGACTTCGATTCCAAAACGTGGAAGGTCTTCTACCATCAATCCATATGTTCCCCCGTATACATCTGGAGATGCAACGATATGATCGCCTTTGGATAACAAACCAAGTAAAACCGCAGAAATTGCTCCCATTCCACTTGAGAATATCTCTCCATCTTCAGCTCCTTCCAATGACGCAATTTTCTTTGCCACTGCCTCTGAATTAACTGAAGAGATTCGAGCATAAAGTAGAGTGTGTTGAGCACCTGCTGCCCAACCAGCGTATCGCTCTTCGTCCAAACGATATGTGGACGATAGATAGACGGGGGTATTTACTGCTCCATCGGCTTGATAGGTGCCAGAATGTATCGATTTAGTAGAGAAATTCATCTCGTCGTCCATACGCCCACCAATCCTTCGATTGTTAATCGACTCATGAACAAATCGTATGGAATTGTTTTTTCCTTGGATATTTTAGAATTGATGCTACTTATAATAAAATTCAATATTGGTGAATCAATTGTAGGAAGTAGTGGTGGGTTTGACCATTCCGCAAGCGATCCACCACGTCTTGCTATCTGTGAATTTCAAAAGAAGAGTGTCATCTGATTCGTCAATCCTGGTGATGATTGCAGTATCATCTTCTTTAGCGAAGGGGGGCCATCCGGATGTTCCAGAGGTTGTGCCATCTTTACGTTGTACTTCCATACCAATTTCAAAAATGCCTAAATTGGGTCCTTCTTCCTCATTATCTTCTATATTTTCTAAGATTGAGTTCATTGTGGTTTCAGAGATGCGGTCGGTATTGTATAATGATTTGATTACGTCTCTTTTCATTGAGTCTTCTAAATCCATCAATTTCTTGAATCCCTGATGTTCAATTGTGTTCGCTTCTTTATCTAATTTAAAACGAAATATGTCAAACACCTTTGGATCCATTTTGCTATTTACATCCGATGTTTGCATCGATAAAATATTAGCTAAACCAGTGTAAATCATTGGCCAGAGGGTTTTGTGAGAAAGGGTCAAAATGTTATCCATTAGGGAATGGTTTCCTTCAGAAAGTGGTAATTCATCCATGGTAGGATGTTCTTCTATATCGGCTTCAATTACAGACATTAGGATTTTCGTAAGTGGCCATGTTTGCTCACCGAGTTCGTGTTCAATTTCATGTGCTAATTCAACTAATGCAATCATAGCCTCATCTATAGCTAGTTTTCTCTGCAATGTCTTTTTCCAATCCCATGACCACG
>JASLJW010000020.1 GCA_030747885.1 Candidatus Thalassarchaeaceae archaeon | reverse complement strand
TAATTGGGATATTATCTGTATTGCTGAAGAATTTGCTAAAGGGTTTGATGATTATGACCGTTTCAAGAAGAAACATAAACACCTGTATGGCGTTTGTGATGATGGTGCAATAGAGAAAGGAGTTGGGCACGTTCATCCTGCTTTCACAGAAGTATGTGATGAAGCAATTAGTGAGGGGATGGCTGTATTCAATAGAGAGATGTTGGATAGATCTAGAAAACGACCAAAGACAAGAGAACTTTGGAAAATCGGCGAACCATTTGAGGCCGTACCAAGGTCTGCATTAGAACTGAAATCATCTGATGGTGGCGACGATGAATGGCCATTAACGGGAGACACAAAATGGACTGATGGTTCATTGATTGAGGCAATAGCTAAGGTTATTCTCAAGACTATGATTCAGATCAAAATGCTTCCTGAAGACACCTCCTTGGAAGGAGGAGAAAGAGGAGGAGGTTGGATGAGAGTACATCTAGAGGGTTGTTCTGAAGAACAGTCAGAGATGTTCTGTAATGCATTGAGTGAGGTCTTAGGCCCACTTGATAACAAGCCAAGATACGTTATTCCACGTTCTGCAAAGTTCTTGGATCCAATATTAATTCAAACATTTCTTTCGAGGTATTTTCCTTGGTGGTTTGATCCTAAGGAAGGGGTCAACGAAAGAATACAGCCTGTAATGTTACATTCGGTTCCAAAAATTTTCTGCCGTCCAAGAATAAATGCAGAGATTTTTGAGATATATTGGAACATCCATGTAAGTCCTGGAGAATTGATGTATGGTCACAGCAAGGCAGGAAAGGAAATGATTGAGGATGCAAAACTTTCAGGAATGGCTCCTGATTGGTCCAAACATCAAAAGAATGTCTTCATCTAGTCATGAACACTCTATGCAGTGTATCGAAGATCCCTTATGTTCATCACAGTATTTCTTTCTGCAACTAAAGCATTGGAATGAGTAAAATGTCATTGCAGCGCTGCATCCAGGATGCGTACATGTATCTACATTCGGATTTACTGCAACTGTAGAATCAATTGAGTTTGCCTGTTTTTCCATTGCTTCTTCCATTGCACTTTGGAAACTTGAAATTAATTTACTTTCAAGATCATTTTCTGGCATTTCTTCTTTTGTCTCGTGTGTTGTACTATCAGGTGACGAATTATTCGGAAAAATTACAGATCTTACGTATGGTGATTCAACGAATTTTTGAGCATCTTTTTGGTTTAGATCTAATTCGGTTTGTAATTTCGATTTCACCATTTCTTCAGTCATTTGTCCACCACCAAGAGACAGTTTCGCAATTACTGAATTGTATCCTCTGGTTCTAGAGGGGGGAATGCCTCCTTTACCTTCATTTGAAGAGACTTGTACATTATGTCCTTGAATTGGTGTCCATTGTTCTCCATTCCATTGAAATTGATGGTTTGAGGATGAGCGAGCATGTTGTTGAAATTCTTTCGCCATTCCCACGAATCCTGAAAATTCATTTATGGCCTCAGAGAGTGTCCCTCCTCTTCTAGCTCGAATGAGGGAAATTAATGGAATAATAATCGCAATTGCAAAGATGAATATGTCGAATAAATCC
>JASLJW010000019.1 GCA_030747885.1 Candidatus Thalassarchaeaceae archaeon | reverse complement strand
GCGGTATTATCGGGATAACTGTCCCCGTCTGCATCTACCCATTGATAGAAATCAGTTGGATAATCATCCCCTGAATCTGACCAACCGTCTGAATCTGTATCTACACATCCAAACAAATCTTGAGTTGATGTTCCAGGGGTGTTGATGCATCCGTCTGGCTCATTCCCAGCTTGATTATCTCCATATCCATCTCCATCAGTATCATCCCACTGGGTCCCATCTTCTGGAAATGCATCATCTGGATTAAGAACACCATCTCCATCTATATCTGGGTCCACAATCCAGTGGTATATGCCCTCATCATTTCTTCCATGCGCAGAAATAATGTAGTCACCATCAGGATGCCAATCAACACCATAGATAGTTCCGCAATTGTTTCCATTACCGCTACTAGTACAACTACCTGGACGAGGGCCGCTCAAAGTATCAACGAGAGTCCCAGTTCTTGCGTCAAAGATTCTAATTGAGGCCCCATCAGATCGGTAGTACGTGTGGGAGAATGCTATTTGTGAAGAGTCTGGGGACCAAGCTGCATCATTACATGATGTAGATGTAGTATATGAGAAAATTTGAGAGCCATTTAGAGCATGGTATACTCTAGCTCGTGCATTACTTCCGCCCCATGCTTCGCAGATTGCAATCATATTCCCATCTGGTGACCATGCAACCGCATTCAAGGTACTAAAATTAGGAGTTACAGTTCTGAATAATGTTTGATTACTGGAATAATATATGTAGAAATTATCATTACCGCCAATCACGAAAAACTCTCCATCTGGACTGAAATCTACTGAGTAAAGGTAATCAGAACCACCCGGACTAAAATCTGCAATCTCATTTCCAGTAGTTGAATTGAATACTTGCACCTGTCCATTTCCACTGTTCCCACTTTGATAGCCGACTGCTATGATGATGCTCCCATCTGGTGAGAATTCTATTTCTCCAGCAACCTCACCATCTGTGTCTATAGTCAAATCTAAACTTCCGCTATATGTATTGTAGATTTTTATTTCTTCACCATCGGTATGAATTGCAAATCGATCACCATCTGGCGCCCAAGCAATATCTGCGGTCATATCGCCATTAATCGTGATAGTTCTCACTGTGTTGCGAGTAGCAGTGTCCATAACTCGAACCACAGAACTATCTGGATTATTCCAACTTCCTTCATCGTTCATAGCACGCAGATAGTAAGTTCCATTTCCCGGCATAAAAAGAACGGCCACTAAATCGTCACTAGAAGCAATATAAGCATCTTGGAGATATCCTCCCGTACCCATCACAATCGGGTCGTTTAGATCACTTGTACCATCACCGTCTGAATCTGGACACCCTTGCCGATCAGTTGTACTATTTCCCCAAGCGTTTGGACAGTCATCTAATCCATCCACTACGCCATCTCCATCAACATCGGTTTGTCCAGATGCAGAAATCATTGGAACGAAGAGAATTGAGAACATTAACATCGATGCAAAGAGAGCGATGGACTGTTCTCGCATCCGAATCATGTATTCGGGTGAGTTTCCAAGAATAAACCGTTATGGTCGCTTTGCATCATTTGTTATACACAAAAATACCCGTATTTCCGAACCCTTCAATTCAATTGGCCTTACACTAGATATCTATGGAGGTCGAGCCGGACAGGGTCAATGTTGCGGTTGAAGATCGAATATTACTTCATTTGATGGAGCACGATGATCAGGCTGATCGGCACACTGTTGACGTATCAGTCACTCGAAATGGTATCGCAGAGGCTTGTGCGTTACATCCGCCAAATGTTAGTAGGGCAATGAGAAATCTTGACCGTCGTGAATTGGTCAATGTATTGACTCGAAATGTCCATGATGATTCTCGAAGACAGAGAACATGGCAACTTACAGAAGATGGGCGCTCAGTTGCTATGCAGAGAATAGTACGTATGTCTTCGATACGCGTATCAATCCGTGATCAAGAAGGAACCATGTTAACCGTTAGAGCAGACCAAGCAGCCGAACGTATCGATGCACAAATGAGCCTTCTTCAAGTTTTGATGCATGCTCAGCATGAAGGAGTCTTGCATTATGGTGATATTCGATTTGGGTCAGTTCGCCGTTCTCCGAAGAATCCGACCCCTATTTCTCTCCTGAAGGGTGCCCATTCTACCTATCATGTCCGTCCTCCAAGTATTCGGAAAATACACGGTAGAGAAGCGGAATTGAAATCTCTTGACGATTGGTTTGAGGGAAGAGCAGCAGGAATGTTGGTCCATGGTATTGCAGGCACTGGAAAGACCACTTTAATTTCTCATTGGACCCAATCTCTCTTGGATAGAATGCCGAGCCTTCGCTTGATGTTCTATCCCTGTCATCCATGGGATTCTCCACTTGGTTTATCCATTAGTTTACTTCATCGTTTAGGGGTTGAATCTAGAAAAGAAGGCCGTTGGGACCCCCATGATTTACTAGATACTCTTCCAAAATCTCCTGGTGCCCCATTTGACATTGATTTATTTCGCCGAAGATTAATTGAATATCTAACTGATCCAATGGCTCTTAGAGAGAGAATTTTCACAGATCATGAAGGAACTTCTGACATCCCTCCTTACATTTTATTGGTCATCGACGATGCTCATCATTTATCAGAATCAGGGCAACATTTGTTTGGAGCCCTTTTACAAGTGGCTGAAGTTACTCCTCTTAGGCTACTATTTGTTTCGCGAACCACAATGTCATTTTACGATCGAAGAGATGTTCTTACAAGGGGAAGAATGCAGGAACTTCCTGTTTCTGGACTTAGCCTAGAAGTGGTTAGAGATTGGTTAGATCGGATTGATGCTCCCAAAGATGCAGATGCAGATTCGATTCACCAATTAACAGGAGGGCATCCATTGGCATTGGAATTATTAGAGATATATGGGCAAGTCGTTCACGAAGATTGGCTTAGATTCTTGGATCAGGAAATTTTGGATGTGTTGCCCGAACAAGAACGCATAATTCTGAATATATTGGCAAGTGTGGACAGACCAATTCCGTGGGAGGAATTAGGTGAAGCCGCAGGAGTTGAATCATCTCCTCCATTAGCACTAATTGAATCAGGATTGATTGTAGAATTAGAGAATGGAATGTGGCTTCATGATGCTATGAGAGAACGTCTTCGAAGAGATCTTGGAGCAATGAAGAAAGCATCCGATATAATTGGGAAATAATTTCATCCCATATTGCGATTTAACCAATCATCCATTCCAGCCTTTGGCAGAGCTCCTGTTTGGTTGTCTACAGGTTCTCCGTTGTGGAAGAGAATCAAGTTAGGAATTCCTCTTACACCAAATCGTCCTGCAACTGCAGGATGATTGTCTACATTCACTTTTGCAATAGTAATGTCTCTTTCATCAGCGATTGATTTGAGAACAGGAGCAATTGCTTTGCAAGGCCCACACCACGGTGCCCAAAAATCAACCAATACCCATTCAGCACTCTTAGTCACTACATCAAAATCCGAATCTCCGGCATCTACAATCTGTCCCATGCTATCACCTGCATCGTTCGTATTTCTTAGATGTCTATCAACATATGGCCATTAGCATAAACAGTATTCACGCAAGGGAAATGAACCCCGCCTTGTTCGGAGAGATGAAAATATGAGGATAACACCCAGTATTCTTACTGCTGATTTCACTCGATTGGGGGAAACTATTGACTCTGCAATTAATGCTGGAATTGATTGGATTCATCTAGATGTAATGGATGGAAATTGGGTTGTAAATCGAACCATCACTTTTGGCCCAGCTCTAATACGAAGTATACGTGAACGAGTAGGGCCAGAAATTTTCCTAGATTGTCATCTTATGGTCACCAATGCTGAAGAAACATGGAAACAATATGTAGATGCAGGAGTAGATTTGGTAATAGCCCACATCGAAGCAATCGAAGATCCCGGTGCTCTAATTTCTAACCTTCATTCATCAGGGGTTAAGGCAGGTTTAGTATTGAATCCCGATACAGATACATCAACAATTCTTCCTTATTTATCAGACTTAGATTTGGTTTTGGTAATGTCTGTAGTTCCAGGAAAAGGG
This sequence comes from Candidatus Thalassarchaeaceae archaeon, assembly GCA_030747885.1. Taxonomy (GTDB): domain Archaea; phylum Thermoplasmatota; class Poseidoniia; order Poseidoniales; family Thalassarchaeaceae; genus MGIIb-N2. The sequence goes on along the minus strand of JASLJW010000019.1, from coordinate 4,704 downwards.
GGTCAATCATTCATGCCAGAGGTTGAAGAAAAGGTGAGAACTTTTCGTTCGGCTATAGACAAGCAGAAAGCCAACGGTGGTAGAGAGACATTATTGATGATTGATGGAGGAATCAAATCACATAATGCAAATTTAGTTGCAAATTGGGGAATTGATATTGCTGTTGTAGGAAGTGGTTTAATTAACAACAAGGGTACAATTTCTGAAAACTTAGATGAAATCATATCTGCAATTAACAACTAATTTTTTTTGAAAAATTATCAATAAATTGCGAGCATTGAAATTGAACCACATTTAGCGGAAACCATGGTGTCTGCTGATTGGGTGACTTCACAGGTGTTGGAAGTAGTTCCAGATGCTGAAGTAGAAGTAGTTGACCTAAATGGAACAGGAGACCATTTTCATGTTCGTGTGATTTCTATTTCGTTTGATGGAATGAGGCCATTACAACGACAGAAACCTATTTTGAATCATTTCAAACCACACATTTCCTCAGGTGATGTTCATGCATTGGATCTAAAATGCATGACTCCTGAACAAGCTGCACAAGCAGGAGACACAACCTTCCACCCCCATGGGGACGATAGTCCCTTTTTCGGAGTGCATATCCGGAGACCAGAAAAGGAGTGAAAATATGACAGAATTTAATTGGACACCTGATGAATTACAAGCAATCGTTGACGAACATCTCATTGTATTGTTCATGAAAGGAACACCGGAGGCGCCACAGTGTGGTTTTTCAAATCGAGCAGCTCAGGTTCTAAATCAGTTAGCACATCCATATGCCTCTGTAAATATTCTAACAGATCGTATTGCGATTCCATCTGTTTGCCAGTGGTCTGATTTTCCAACCATGCCCCAGGTCTTCGTAGGTGGCGAACTTATTGGTGGTTCAGATATTGCTTTAGAGATGCTCCAGAGTGGGGAATTAAAATCGATGATATCTGAAGCACGTGAATCTCGAGGAATGCCTGGAGATTGGACACAAGATTCCTGATTGTGATAATATGGCAATGATCCTATGGATCACCCATCGTGATCTTGAAAAAGATCTTACTCGAACATCAAGATTAGGGATTTCAAATGCACTTGAAAATCAAAATCATTCTATCTCATGGATGGCGCCATCAGTCTCTGCGGATGTTGTTGTGAATCGTTCAAGAAAATTGGGACTAGGGCATCGATCTTTCACAAAAAGTATCCGAAAAAATATTCAAAACACCCCATTACCCGAAATTGCAATTGTAGAATGGACTGCAGTGGAGGGGGCATATCGTGAATTAAAAGCCAAATCAATTCCTTGGATAATGATGGATAGAAGCCCCCCTACAAGTCGAGGAATTGCGGGATATATACAACGAATGCAATATCGAAAAGCTTGGAAAATTGCTCGAAATCAATCAATTGGGGCCGCAGTAAAATCAAATCATCATATTGATTCAACTGCTGAAATTCCTTTTGTTATAGTTCCTGGTGGTGTGGATTGTTCCTCCTTTGAGATCGATCGTTCAGAAAGAAAATCACCAGTTCTAGTTCATCATGGTTCTATATCTAAAGTTCGAGAATTACATAGATTGGTTAGTATGGGCTTAGATATTCGATTCATTGGATCAGGTAATGCAGTAAATCAACTGAAGTCGTTAGGTGCTCGAGTGGATGACGCCCTGCCTTCAGATCAAATTCCAATGATTTTATCAGAAGCAGATATTGGATTATTGCATTTACCTGACAGACCGGAATGGAGGGGGGCATCTCCCCTGAAAGTTAGCGAATATGCTGCTGCTGGATTGTGTGTTGTTTGTTCAGACGTTTCGGGAGTTTCAGAATTTGAAGATGAGGAGTGGTTAACATTGGTCCCATTAGGTGATGATGAGGCATTCTACTCTGCAATCAATGAATTGTTAGAATGTGAAATTAGTGAGATTAGAAGACGTGGAGAAACAGCACGAATTTGGGCGAGAAAAAATCGTGATTGGTCGGTATGCGTATCTGATTTAGAGAAACTGATTAACGAATCTTTGAATGAATCTCTATAATTTCATCATACACCTTTCCCCATCTTAATTTGTCTGTTTCGGAATCTAAACCTACAACATCGTTTGGAGCATTTATGACCATTTTTTCCCATTTTTCACGATTATTTATCTGATTTTTAATCCCCTTCTTCCAAGCATCTACAGTTCTTTCTTCAATTACAATCCCTCCTTCTTCGATGAAAGATGAACATGTAGAGGAGACAATCGCTGGTAGTCCTGTAGCTAAACCATCTAAGAGGGCTAATGGCATTCCTTCGTGCTTCGATGGCATCAATAGAAATCCTGCTTTATTGATTAGCACATCCAATTCATTATCTTCAATCCATCCATTAGCAACAACTCCATCTGCTGATCGATTTTTTTTTGGCAAATCATTTTGTGAAGTTCCAGCTAAATGAAGGCAAATATCCTGACCTTCATTTCTAAGTTCTTGAATTGCATCAATTGCCAATGAATGACCTTTGATGGAACTGGGGCGTCCAACCATCAATAGTAAATTCATATCCCTTTCTTCAGGTGGTGTTGGAGACAATCCGTAACGATATGGGTTTGGAATAATTCTAACGTTGTTAGATGTCTTTGGTTGTAACCATTTTTTCCAATATTCAGTTAATACAATGGGATATACGCCTTTCAAACTGAGAACTTTCGAGATATCTTTTCCGATCCATCCTTTTCCAAAACTATCGAATGAACCTGAATGCAAATGGACAACTACTGGGATTCCAAAACGTCGAGCTTTACGGATAATTTTTCTTTTTCGAAACCACGATGCTCTAGTTGCAGTATGGATATGCACTAAATCCGGTTTTTCAGATAGTTTGGTAGAAAGCATCCTCTTTGCTCGATTCCATGCACGGAGAATTGCAATTACTCCACCGTCAGCATGAGTTGTGAGAATGTCTGTGCCCCAACCATCCGGTGGATTTTCATTAAGACGTTGTATTGTTCTCCCCATCCCACCTCTAGTTAGAGCCGGGCCAACATGCAGGACCTTCCTCTCCACACCCATCGCACACATTGTCGTATCAAAGTGATTGGGGAAATCGTATGTTTAGGTATTGAATCAACATGAGGAATCAAAACCTTGAGTTCTAACGGAGTAAAATGCTAGACATCCTTGCCCTTGTTCAGGTGTCTGCAGCAATTATTGGAATTAGTCCGTTTGTTTTCTTTTGGATACGTATGAAAAAATATTCTAAAAGGCCATTAGAAATACCTCGGGAATCCGTTGACTTCCCCTCATTGACTATCGTTGTTCCAGTTTGGAATGAAGAGATGGTTTTGAGTGCTAAATTAGATGATTTGGTAAAGCAGGATTATCCAAAAGATAGGATGGAAATACTAGTTATTGATTCACATTCTTCAGATTCCACTATGGAAATTTTTAGCCATTGGAAATCTATTCAATCTCCTGAACTAAATGTCAGATCAATCCAAATGCCATCACATCGCGGAAAATCTGCTGCAATTAACCGCCTACTAATGGAACCGCTGAATACAGATGTATTCGTCATTACGGATGCAGATGCTCTATTGGCGCCTGGGGCTTTGAAAAGAATAGGTAGATGGTTTTCAGATCAAAGAATTGGTGCAGTTTGTGGGACTCAAAAAATCCTTGGAAATTCAAATTCGGAACATTTTGTTAATGAAAAAACATACAGATCATTCTATCATGATCTTAGAATTGGAGAAAGTGCGATTTCATCATCTCCAATATTTGAAGGGTCTTTAGCAGCATATCGGAATTCATTGGTATTAGGTCAGCAAATCGACCAGACATACAATGCTGATGATTCACAACTTGCAATTCTGATTAATAGAAATGGAAGCCGTTCAATCATGGACCCTGAACTTCATTTCTTCGAATATCTTCCTTCAACTAGTGATGCTGCAAAGAAGCGAAGATTACGTAGAGCGAATGGGTTAGTACATTTGTTTTCACGAAATCCCACATCATCAATTTCAACCATTGATCGTAAGTTTACTATGATTTTACGAATGGAATCATGGGCGCATCTTAGAATGCCGTTTTTTGTTTTAATTTCAATTGCTTTCATGCTTTGTCATATGTCCTATTCAATATATTCAGTTGCTATGGATATATTTCCTCAACCAGTTCACACATCTCTTTTATTCATTGATTTATTATTGCTAATGATGCTATTATTAGGAAATAATTTCCGTGTGGGTAGAATATTGAGGGCATTTGTTGATGCTCAATGGACATTGCTGGTGGCGAACATTGGAATGTATAGGGGTGTTGATTTTCGCATCTGGGAACAAGATATAGAATCAAGAAAATCCCTTATTGAAGAATAAGAAAAAGAAAGGGTTTGGTTCCTGGAAAGGGCCACTGAGGTGGCCGATTCCAAGAACCAAGATCAAATCTGTGCCATTTTGGCTATTGATAGTGCGAACTACCGACTTAAGCTACAGTTACGGAGTTTGTACCAGATAGTACCTGTCCGTTGTACTGGATTGTGATACTCAAGTCACAGGAAGACGTACATACGTCAGCTCCGTTTTCCTTGATGTATACAATCTCGTCTGATTCCCACTGGGTATCAGAGTCGCCGGTCTGAGAAATCAGACAGTCAGCGCCGTCAGCGTTGGTTGCAATCTCGCAGGTGTATACTGAGTCACCCTTCTCCAGCTTGAAGCTGAG
>JASLJW010000018.1 GCA_030747885.1 Candidatus Thalassarchaeaceae archaeon | reverse complement strand
GGTTCATGTCCTCTCCAAATAATCATACTTCATGCGGAGAGACTTGCGCTCTGATGAAGAAGGGCTCACCGCAGTCATTGAATTCCTCTCAGCATTCGTTCTCTTCTTGGTAATTGTATCCGCATTTCTCAGTCTAAGTCGCCTGAGTTTAGGCCCAAATGACCCGATAATTGATCGATTGGATGAACACGCATCAGACGGTATCATGCGACTAACATCTTCATCTGGTTGGATGACCCCTTATCTAGATGGATTAAGAGATGAAACTAATGGAACCGAAAACTGGCATTACGCCAATGCTAGCCAATTGTTAAGATCCGATGTCCTTCCAGGATTAGCAAATATCGAGGGGGAACTAGATTCTCAAAGAATTTCTGCATTAAGCAATATTACTGAAGAACAACTCAAAAATGGATTAGGGTTCCCCAATTATGCATCAATAAATCTTTCAATTTACATTATTCATAGCACAAATCCAGAGCGATCTGGAATATCTCTTTTCAATGATGGGACTCCTAGAACTGCAGCACAAAACTCTGCAGCTGCATTCAGAATTCTCCCCATGGGCAATGAGATTGTAGAAATTCGATTGGAAGTACACGATGCAGGTAATGTTCCTTCAATCATGAGGATTACTGAATTTGTGCCTAATCCCGAAATCGGAGATCCAGAATGGGTTGAAATCCGAAACGATGGAGGATTCGCAGAAGATTTGAATGGATGGGGACTTGCTCGAAATGGATTCTTGACTCTAATTGGCCAAGAATCCTTGCAAGGTGGCGGAGTATTACTATTGACTGGAGACTCCACTGCGATGGAGACTGGAAATGCTAGTGTAGTCATTAGCCTAGGCCATACTGGAGTTCTAGGAAGGGGGATGATGGATGGACTACATAACAATGCAGATAATCTAAGATTGACATACAACGAACCCGGTTTATCGTATACTCAAGACGTGCATATTGTCCAGTACAATTCTGATTGGGGATTCCAATCAGGATTTGGCGCGAATATAGATGAAAATGGATCCTGGCAAGTATCTCAAACTACTACTCCAGGGGACGCTTGACCACACTTCTTGGCGTGTACTTATGAACGGCGTGTTCTGTCCTCGGTCCGGTCAGCATGCTGAGCAACTCCTCCTACGAGCGTGACAGGTGCATAACTGGCATCCGTGGCCTTGATGAAATACTTCGAGGAGGCATCCCTTACGGTTCCGCTACACTTGTGGCAGGAACATGCGGTTCAGGCAAGACAACTCTCGGAATGGAATTCCTAATGAATGGAGCACACGCAGGCGAGGCGTGTGCACATTTCTCCGCAACCGAACCATCAGTAAAATTACTTGAGAATATTAGACAATTCAGTTTCTTCGACATGGGAACTGTTGACCGTGGCCTAATCAACGTATTCGACATGGATGTTCTTTTTTCTTGGCTTGGATTAAACAAGAGTACTTTCAATCTTGACGATATCGATGCAATGGTCAAAGCCATTACAGATATCGTAAACACCATCGGAGTTACTAGACTTGTTATTGATTCCGTAACTTCTCTTTGTTACAAGGTTCCAAATGAACAACTCATCAGAGACTTCCTATTCAAGTTAGGAAAATCTCTGTCCACTTTAGGTTGCACAACTCTACTAATTGCAGAAATTACCTCAGTTGGTGGAACTTCACATCGTTCCGCATTCGGAGTAGAAGAAGCAATCGCTGACGGAATTATTGTTTTAGGAGATGTAGAAAGAATGGGACACCTTCTAAGGTACCTGCAAGTTGTAAAAATGAGAGGTACCGACCATAGTAGAGCAAAATATGCACTAGAATTGACTCGAAGTGGTGTGATGCTTACTCCAATGTTGAAATGGGGTGTTAGCCAATGATTGAGTTTGACCTAGGCATAGCTGAACAACTGACTCAAGTTACGACGACGTCTAGCGTACAAGTTCGAGTTGGTACGAGTAACTCTGATCTAGTAATCGCATCCATTTTGCAGCCTTTGATGCAAAATTTTGGAATGGGAGGAGTTTACATTACTGCTTCACAAACTGCTCCAAATGTAATCGAAATGATGAATACAATCGGAGTTGATATCTCCCCTATCCATTTTATTGATTGTGTCTCATCTGGAATCCTAGGTGGAACTCAGAACCCATATCCAAATATCGGCTATATCGACAGTCCAATAATGCTAGAATCAATGATGTTACGAACTCTCCATCATCTTGAAAATTCGCAAAATCAACAAAATTTCGTAATCCTTGATTCAGTGAATGCTCTTTCAATTTACAATGAGCAACGAATTCTGGCAGAGTATCTCCACACTTTCATTAATACCTGTAAAAATCGCCAAGTGCTTAGCCTAATTGTAAATGTTCCAGATCAAACTCCTGCAGGAGTTCTTTCCAACCTAGACTTGTATTGTAGTGACCTAATTGATAGGGGCCAAGTGGTAATTTCTTGAGGGATTTGAATGACGATAAATTTCGATTCTGAAGATGAGGATTTCTATGGAGCGATGGGGTCTATTGGTTCCGTAAAGTTTGATACAATTCTGACCGGGACACCCCATAACACTGGAAGCATCCCAAGAGGATTTACAATTCTAGGGTATGGAAACACAGGTGCAGGAATAGATTTGTTTGCTAAACAATTTGTTTCAGTGGCTGAAGATCCTGATAATACCATTCTAATCTCAACTTCGGAAACAACATCTGAAATTCTTTCAGTCTACAAAAAATATGACTGGCCTACAGAGATTAAAGTACGCACCATGGGTGAAGAATACAATCGTGAAGTCTTAACTCGAGAACTTGAAGCTTCACGATACAGAGTCGAAGGGTTCTCTCTCGATGACATTCAGAAGTTAGCGCAAACTCGTTTCGTTGACAACCAGTCTCATGACTTCCTAACTGATTTAACCACTCAAATTACCTCTCTTGGACCTTATTTTCGTGCTGCTATCGATAGTTTGGATTTCTTCTATAGTCGATTTGAGCCTGGAAGAGTTACATCCATGCTAAGAATAATGCAAGCGCATGCTCAAAAAAATAGGGGACTCCTCCTCCTAACTGTTAGTGGAGATGCAGTCGAAAAAAGCACTGAACGTGAACTGATGGCAATTTGTGACATTGTTATGGAATTCGAGGTATCGATGCGAGGATCTGATTTCGACAAAAAGGTGATTATTCGACGATTCAGAAACGCTCCTGAGAATTTGGCATTTATTTCATTCAGAGTTACTGCAGAACAAGCCATTACTCCAGAGACTGTCGAACGTGTGGCATAAGTCGCCCAACCTTCAAGGCACTCAACCGCCAGTATGGGCCATGCGACCCGGGGTGGAGGCAGAAGAGGCAGTCAGCCCAGTGATTGCTACAGTGCTTCTTTTGGCCATTACAGTACTACTAACCAGTGGGATATACATCATGGTTCAAGATGCAGTACAAGCACCTGACAAAGGGACACCATATGGTCAACTGACATCTGAATCATTAGAGAACGGTTTCCAAGTGGTCAGAGTTTCAGATTTATCGAATGAATTGATGATTAACACCATCAAATTCCAGATTATTTCCCCCAATGGGACCATTGTCGAAGGTTTGGTGAACGATGCTTCAGTCTATGGCGCAATAGGTTCACAAGTTACATTCCAAGATCGCGATGCAGGCCTCACACTAAATCGTGGAGATTACTTCATCATCAATGCCACAGAAATCGGTTCAGACGAAGGAGGATGGACATTTCGCCTAATATTCATGGGCACAGGCACACGAGGTACAGCAGATCTTGGCCAGATTATTCTTCCAGCAACGGACCTCTAAACGAGCGAAGGATGAAACCACAAAGCCGCTAGACACCCATATGAGTGAGGATAGGGAACCCGGTCCTATCGTTACGATTCAACCACAAATTAAGGAAAAAGTGAGTTGGTTCCTCTCTCCTTCAAAATCCCATATGATTAGATGGCTACTATTAGCGTCTATTTCTAAGGGAAAAACTGAGATTTTATTCACAGGAAAACCGGGAGATGATATCCATTCGATGGCATCATGCCTAGAAAAAATGGGAATTAAAATCGACAAAAATGAGAATTCATGGATTATTCACGGAAAGGGAGTAAATGGACTAACACATACCAATGAAACTCTAGATTGTGGTAATTCAGGTACTACAATGAGATTTTTGATTCCACAAGTTGCTTGTTTTTCTTCTCCAATGATATTGGATGGTGATTGGACTTTACGTAACAGACATCTTTCCTCATCGACTGATTCAATCTTGAGACTTGGAGCTACTATTCAAGGAGAAAATAAGAAAATGGGGGCTCCTTACTCAATTTGTGGGCCTCTAAAACCGGGAATAACTCAACTTGATACTAGTGAATCAAGCCAATCACTTTCTGCTCTTGTGTTAGTATGCCCTAGAATTTCAGGACCAATCGAAATACAAACTAAAGGTGAATCTGTATCGAATCGACACGCAGCACTTACATTTGAAATCGCTCAATTAACTGGTTCAACTGCCTCTTGGAATGATGATTCAAAATCGTTCATATTCCATCCATGGACTCCAAAATGTCCTGAAAAGGTAACTATTCCCTCCGATTTGAGTCTCGCCGCTTTTGGTATTGTAGCAGCCACGGCCCACGATGCTACATTGGAAATTATCAATCCAACTGCTCCACAAGATGGAATCGGTGCCGAAATTATCTACAATATTATTGCAAAAAATAATTCTGAACCCATGGACCTCGATTTACGAGATTGTAATGATCTTCTCCCAGCACTATCTGCATTCTTAGCAATGGGACCCGGTGGCCGTATTCGAAACGCAGCACATGCCCGTTTCAAAGAATCAGATAGGATTTCTAAAACAGTAGAAATGCTCGAATGCTTCGGAATTACAGTCAAGGCAAGAGAGGATGGAATAGAAACCGAAGGAGGACAGATTCCTACAATGCCCACTGAAATCGTTGATGTGCACGGAGATCATAGATTATTCATGACTGCAGCATGTATTGCTAGCAAAACAGGAGGAAGAATCACTGACAATGGTGTTTGGGCTATTACTGACCCTTCATTTCCAACACAAATTGGTTTCTGATTAAGCGGTTCTAACTCGGACCATGACATGATCATCTTCACCAGAAGGAGGGTCAACCCAATCAGAATCTCCAGGTAAAATCAAACTTTTTCCTATTGAATCAAGAATTTTTGCTAGTTCAATTTGGGACTCTGAGAGCTCTTGCCAAGGAACTGAACCATCTCTAAGACGGAACCATCTTCGAAGAGTATGCAAAGCACGAACACTACGTTGCCACAATCGAAGATGAAGGCGAGCGCCGACCCCCCATAATGGCATGATTATGAAAGCAAGAAGGACCCAAGGAATCGATGTTATCGTCGGTTTAAGGAATCCTAAGGCGCCTTGTCCAAGAATAGTCCATACTGGGCTAGAAACACCAGCAAGGAGCCAAGCAACTGGGAATGAAACAAGGAACCACCAAATAGGTAGAAGCATGAAGCCGACTGCTATTTTCTTTGTACCCAATGCATAAGGTTCGTCCTCTGCTGATTTAGCAGCTATTGGACCTGCCAATCGATATGGGGGATACGATCCAATTAAGGCACTCCATGTAATCAATCCAAGCATCCAAATCCAACACCAAACAAATTGAACTGATGCAGAAATCATAGCCATTGGACCAGGCCGTTTATTTCGGTCATACAACTCATATTCAGAAAGGCCATAAGACTGCATTATTTTCGAATGAATCTCAACTTTGGAACGTAATTCATTCGCCTTATTGGGATTGGTTTCCATCATATGTAACCACGCAGCACGCATCCGTCGAGCACCCAAGACGGCTTCTTCGAAAGTGGCACGTTTAGCACGACCTTCTGCTCTATTTCTATGGACTGAAACCAAACCTCTTGCTCGCCAAAGTAATTTCCGATCTTCCCAAGTATCCAGACCATGGCTTGTGCGTTGTAATTCGCCCCCTAAATCCTCAGTAACAAAATGTACCCAAGCCCTATCTGCTGCATCCTCTGGCCCGAATTGATCAATCATTTCTTCAGATGGAATCGGTGCTCCCGGTTCACCAGGAAGTGGTGGAATAAACATTGGTGCATGGACTTCTACCAAAGCACGCTCACGAAATCTGTTTGGATCGGAATAATGCAGCCCAATAGGGACTATGATGGGTTCAGGCACTCCTTTCTCTCTCGCTCTTCGAATCCCAAGCAACAACATCCTAGCAGGGCCAGTTTTCACTCTTTCAGGTTGACTAGAAAGATGAGATACACCCTCAGGGAAAATTACACAATTGCCTTGATCGACTAGGATATCTGCAACTGTATCTATTACTGCTTGATTGCCCTTTTTCCGATCTCCTTTGATATGTTCTTTATCTATAGAACGATATATTGGTCTAGCACCAGCAGCCTTCATCACTCTTCCAAGAATTGGAACTTTGAACAACGTATGTTTGGCGATGAATGTGATTTGACCAGGTAATGTAGAAATCATCAACAATGGATCAATGAGAGAACCTGGATGCCATGCCGCAAACAAAACACCTCCCTGTTCCGGAATGTTATCAGTCTCAATCGCACCATGTTCCCTAAACCAAGTCTCACTAACCTCCTTGGCAAGCCATCTCACCAACCGATAAGACATAGATGGAGAGGACATTGTTAGAGCGGAAGAAGACAATACAAATAGCACAATCGACGAACGATTGGAAAAATCAACCTAATCGGCCAAAGTGATCATCTAACTGAGACATTTCGAGTTTCAACACAGTAGGTCTACCATGCACGCATGCCCAAGGATTCTCAATAGTGGACATATCTGCCAACAGCCGGCGCATCTCAGCTAATTCAAGACGTTGATTCGCTTTGACTGCCCCTCTACATGACTTCATGAAGGCGATTTCATCCTGCAAACTGTCCACACTGTCTAAGATTACACCATCTCCTTCTGAAAGATCTGATAAAAGGTCTCGAATAAAGCCAATTAATCGATCATCACCAAGAAGTAATCTTGGTACAGAATGTATCTCTCCGATTACATCTTCTCCAAAACTAAAACCTAATTCTCCCAATTTTTCTCGATTAGAATCAATTATTTCGGTTTGACGCACAGTTAATTCAATAATTATTGGATCGATAAGTGATTGTGCTTCCCATGAAGTCATATCGTGTCGAAGTCTTTCATATCTGATTCTCTCGTGCAGAGCATGTTGATCTACAACAAACAGTGATTCTCCTCCTTGGGCAAGAATGTATGTATCAGCAAATTGAGAAAGTGGTTCCATTGCAGGAACATCCGTCACAGGACCCTTGAATTCTGGCTCAGATGTAGGTAAAACTGGGTCTCCGTTTCCAGAATATCGATGAAGAGAGCGTTCCGCAATAGAAAGAGCAGGAGAAATCGGGGAATCATCTAACCCGGGCAAAGTTTCCTGAACAGCAGGAGAATGTGAAAGAGGACGTGGTCGCTTGATTTGAGAATCATTGTTGGGTGAAATAGGTTGATTGAATCGAGTCTGCACAGAAGATGCTGCCTCAATCCAAGCTGGTTCCTTAGATTGAGGAAGGGGTTTTTGCTTTTCATTATCGTTGGATGCGACTGAACCAAGAGGGAAATCAGGTGTTGCAGGAGCGCCAGTAGGTACTGATAGCAAGGTATGAGCAATACTTCGTTCAAGCCTCTCTAGTACACGCCATGAATTTTTCAAACGAACCTCCCTTTTTGTGGGATGGACATTGACATCTACCTCATTATTTGGTAAATCTAGAAATAAAACACACACTGGATGCCGACCCACCATTAATCGAGTCTGATATCCCCTTCGAATAGACTGGAGAAATGGTGTTGCTGCAACTGCACGATTATTCACAAAAACGTGAATCTCATCAGATCTTCCTCTATCAACAGATGGAGGAGAAATCCAACCACGCCATCTTTCATCACCTGGAGCGGATTCATCAGAAGGAGGGAGGGCAATTTCGATTAATCGCTCTGAAGAACCACCTAGAACATCGAAAAGACGAGATTCTGGAGTTGTGGGACCTGGTGAAGAAAGAATAGGGCGCCCATCTACTCTAATTGAAAAACCAACATCTGGATGAGCGAGAGCATAAGCCATGACCACATCAACAATTGCAGCACTCTCAGTTGAAGGCCTCCTCTGAAAAGCCATCCTTGCAGGTACTGAAGAAAATATATCCTTCACCTCAATCCTTGTTCCAACTGATTTTCCCACAGGACCTATAGGGTGAACTTCTCCATCTTTAACTTCGATAAATGACCCATCATGATCCAATAATTTGGATTCAATTCTAAGATGGCTAACCGAACCTATGGCTGCTAAAGCTTCTCCTCTGAAGCCAAGTGTGCCAATATCTGAAAGATCCTCAGAGGTCCGTAATTTACTCGTAGCATGCCGATTTACGGCTAAATGAAGTTCTGATTCAGGTATACCATGACCATCGTCTTCAACAGAAAGGCGTGTAAAACCCCCATCTTCAACAACGATGCTGATGTTCTTTGATCCTGCATCTAAACTGTTCTCTACCAATTCTTTGACTACCTGTGCCGGGCGTTCAACAACCTCTCCGGCTGCTATTCGCCCAATAGTGGCATCATCGAGTTGCTGGATTTGACCTCTCTTCAATATCATCACTCCTCGACCCAGTCAGGCATTTTTTCAGCGCCCTCTTCCTCTGCCTTAAGAGCATAAAGAGCATCAAGAGCCTCTCGGGGTGTCATTCGATCTGGATCCAATGATGAGAGTCTCTCCAAAAGATCACTCTGTAAAGGAGTCAATACTCTTTGTTGAGGGATAGGAGTAAGGTCCGAATCTTCCTTACTTGAATCACCAGCAACCATCCACCCAAATAGTGAGGATTGACCATCAGGACGTGAGAGAGGAATCCCTTTACTCCCCGCTCTAGCTCCTTCTGCTTGTTGTTCAAGGAAAATCAACAAATCCCTTGCTCTCTCGATTACAGCTGTAGGGATTCCAGCAAGTGACGCTACTTGGACACCATAAGAATCGTCGCACGGACCTTCTGAAATTGTATGTAAAAAGGTCAATTCACGATCAACTTCTGCGACCTGTACATGTATATTGCATAGACCTTCAATTTCTCCTTCTAAACCCACCAACTGGTGATAATGGGTAGCAAATAGTGATCTTGAGCCAATTCTCTTCGCAAGATCTTCGGTTACTGACCATGCAATTGCAAGCCCATCAAAGGTGGAAGTCCCTCTACCAACTTCATCTAGAAGCACTAAACTCCGAGAAGTGGCTCTACGAAGGATATGAGCGACCTCAATCATCTCAACCATGAATGTAGATCTACCTCTTCGGAGATCGTCATGAGCGCCTACTCGAGTAAATACTCGATCTATCAGTCCTATTCTGGCCTTAGAAGCTGGAACAAATGAACCAGATTGAGCAAGGATAGATATCAAGGCAGTTTGACGAAGATAGGTGGATTTTCCTCCCATGTTGGGCCCGGTTAACAACAAGAATTTTCGGTCCTTCCCAAAATGGACATCATTTGGAACAAAACCCTCTGCTTCCTCTAATACTGGATGGCGCCCCCCAACAATATCGAGACGTTCATCTTCGAAAATCTCAGGTCTAACCCATGATCTATGTCGAGAATGCTCAGCTAGAGAACAAAGAACGTCTATTTTTGCTACACTCCGAGCAATCAATGAAAGTGATACACTTTCTTTCTTGATTTGTTCTCGTAAATTTAAGAAAAGGCGATATTCAAGATCATTTGCCCTACCGCCTGCATTAAGGATGATATCTTCCCATTCAGCCAACTCATCTGTAGTATAACGTTCTGCGTTGGTTAACGTCTGTCTTCGCCTATATTCTTCTGGAACCTTGTCTGAATGTACTTTGGTTACCTCGATAAAATATCCAAACTGACGATTAAAGCGCACCTTGAGAGAGGGAATGTTCAATCTTTCACGTTCCCTTTCTTCAAATCCCTTCAACCAATCCCGGCCTTCTCCTGAACGTACTCGAAGTTCATCCAACGAACTATCTACTCCTTCTCTGAACAAGTTTCCATCTCTAATCGTGTGAGGAGGGTCATCCACTAGTTCATTCTCAATCATTGAACGAATAGAATCGAGAGAAGTTAATCCAGCACCCAATGAAATTAGGAGATCATCAGAAGAATCGTTTACGAGCCCCTGTAATCGAGGCATACGTCCCAATGCATCCGAAATTGCAATGAGATCTCTTGCATTTGCTCTATCGTATGCTAAACGTGTAGACAGGCGTTCAAGGTCTCTCATTGACTGTAGTGTTGAACGGATATCAGAAAGACGCTTAGAGGATCGGACAAGGGATGAAACGGCAGAATGGCGTTCGGCAATTCTCTCCTTATTCATCAAAGGTCGAAGCAACCATTGCTTCAACATTCTACGGCCCATCCATGTTCGAGTACGGTCAATTGCATGAAGAAGGGACCCTGTTCTCTCCCCAAGCAACGTCTGAGTTAATTCCAGATTCTTCAGAGTAGTCTGATCTAAAGCCATGTAATCAGAATCATCCTCGATTGAAATCTCCCTTAATGGAACTGCATCAATCAAATGAAGGGAGGAAATGTAAGATGCCCCTAATCCACATGCTTCCAAACCAATTGGAAGTGAATCGAGATCTATTGAACCCAAGTCAGCAATTGCAAGATGATGTTGAACTACTTCCATTCGTCGTTTTGATGAACATTCATGTGTAGAAATGGAGAGATTATCTATTTCAGATATTACTGAACGAAGAGATTCGTGAACTATATCTCGACTCGTACTAACCAATTCCGCTGGAGACCAGCGAAGCATTTCATCTCTTAATCGTTCAAAACGGGTAGAACCCTCAAATTGTTGCGCCCATGCTCGTCCTGTGGAAGTGTCTAGTAATGCAAGGCCTAACGAATCAGACTTGAGAACAACTGAAGCAAGTAATGCTGAACCATCTTCTCCGATTAACGAATCCTCATACAATGAACCAGGGGTGTAAACCCTAGAAACTACTCTCCTCAGAATCTTTTCTCCAGGGAGAGGTTCAGAAGCTTGCTCACACACAGTAACTTTGTGCCCGGCTTGAACCATTTTTCGAAGATAATCTTCCACGCTATGCCATGGCACACCAGCCATAGGAACTGGGTCCTCAGCCTTCTTATCTCTACTCGTTAATGTAATGCCCAAAACCTCTGCTCCTAGAACTGCGTCTTCGTAAAACATCTCATAGAAGTCACCCATTCGGAAGAACAAAACTGTGTCTGGATGCTCCTCCTTGATTGCTCGATATTGATCAAGCATTCCGGGTCCTTTGCTGGCCATTCTTGCACCTCCGATTATCGCGTGACCATCTGCGCACGCCAACGAGGCATGATGAACATAACGCAGTCAAATGACGGTTTTTCAAAGAGTGGAAAGTATCTAAATCACCATGCGTCAAAACCCATGACTTGGAAATTACGAACAAGGACAAGACAAGCGCCAGCAGCAATCGCAAGGAAGAGGCCATCAAAAAGAAGGGACGGGCGACGTATCGGATCGGTCAAGGCAGACGAATCAATAACCAACAGATGTCCACCATCATGAATCACTTGTAGAATCTCATCATCCGAAATAGCCGATTCAGGCAAGAAATTCTCTGGGGACTCCACGCTTAGTGTTTGAATCGAACCATCGGCACTCAAAACAGACGCCGTAGAATCTTCTCCAAACACCCACAACCTCCCTTCGGAATCGACAATCGATGCTAATCCACCACCTGTTTCCGAGAGAGTAGACACAGAGAGATCAGATCCAATAAGAGTGATATGTTCTTTGGATACAGCGAACCCAATCAAACTAGAATCGTCTGAAATATGAACGGAGTGGTATGGTTCCCCCATTCCGTGTTGAACCAAAGTAACCTCTGGAGCAAAACCAATTGATGCAGATGCTACGAATAACACCTCTCCGACTTCTGAAGGAGATGCAGGATTGGAAAAGGAAGATGAAAGCCCCCTTACTATGGCCATATCTCCAGAAGAAGACACATCGAAGCCAGTCATCAAAAGAGATTCATCATCAACTTCCGCAGCGAAACTCAAAGAATTCTGAATTCGAGAATCAAATGTTCTTAACTCCACATTTGGGCCTCTCTCGATTAAAATCCAACCCGATGAACCATCTGCTGCATACAGATCCAGAACTCTATCCTCGGGGAGCAATAATGGAAGGACAGTGGCATCTACTCCAGATACTCGAGCAAGTAATCCCGACTCTCCTCCTACAAGCCAGTCCGTTCCGGAAGAGGACACAACCGTCGGTTCAGAAGGTAATGGAATTAGCGTAACTGTAGATCCTTGAATTCTGAAAAGCTGATTTGTGCCAGATTCTTCCACTACTGCAAGAGAAACTCCCTCTTCTCCAAACGCCATAGAAACAATTGTACTGCCCTCTTCGAGAGGATGATGTTCGGTCCCAGATGGAATCACGTCTGCTACATGTATCAATGCTGCACCCAGCAACATTACCATAACAAATACAGCTAGAGAAAACCACTGTCCTTCTGCTTCTTCGGTTAGTAATGCCGAGAATAGACCATTGCTAGAACCCGAGGCCATGCAATAGTGTGCTAAAGGTCGGTTCTTGAAGCATGGCCTATTAGTTACCACCAAAGTGGCACCTCAAAGAGAATCATCGAATAGAGTGGGGATTAAATAGAGCCTGTAAGTCGCCGAGACCCGAGAGGGATTCCAATGGCACGCAAGCCCGCCAAGATGTATCGACAAGTCAAGGGGCAATCCTTCACACGTCGCAAGTACACAGGCGGTGTGCCAAACAATAGAATTCTGCGATTCCATATGGGAAATCGCACAAGAGCTGAAGCCGGTGAGTTCCCAGTTATACTGCACTTAACTGTAAATAATGCCTGCCAAATACGCCATACTGCTTTAGAAGCAGGAAGAATGATTTCAAACTCAAGAATTAGAACTGGCGCTGGAGAACAAGGATATGCCCTCAGAGTACACACCTACCCACATCAGATTTTACGAGAAAATAAGCAAGCTACTGGCGCTGGAGCAGATCGTGTATCTCAAGGAATGCGACAATCATTCGGAAAGAATGTGGGAACTGCTGCTAGAGTAAAACGCGATCAATGTATTATCTCCATCCAAACTGACCCTGAATTCTACCTAGATGCCCGAGATGCACTTAGGAAAGCTGGAATGAAGTTCCCCTCTTCTACAACAATTCGCCTCGTCAAAGGATCTGAACATCTGAAAGGGCTCGTCTAAACGCCTAATTCAATACTGATGGGGATGGTCGGCAGCCATGTACTCTGAAGCCGAAGCGGTGGCTATGCTCGAAGATAGCGTGCGTATTGCACCAGTCATTTGGAAAGGAGAGTATCCTTACTTTATTCACCCTCTAAGTGACGGAGTTCCTCGGGCATCGAGTGATTTACTATCTGCTGCTCGAGATATCCTTCTTCACCGGATTGATTGGGACAATATAGACCTCATATTATCGATAGAGGCGATGGGTTTACCCTTAGCATCAGTACTATCTGTCGCTACTGGCATCCCCACAGTAGTTGCTAGAAAACGATCTTACGGAATGGATATGGAAATGGTCGTTGATCAAAGCACAGGATATTCAAAGGGAACAATCTGGATTAATGATGTTAAACCAGGAGAACGGATTCTTGTCGTTGATGATGTTGTATCTACAGGTGGCACAATGGAAGGCGTCCTCTTAGGTTTGGAAAAAATGGGTGCAAACCTAGCTGAGGTTTGGACTGTTTTTGAGAAAGGTGATGGTATGAAGAAACTAATTGAAAAACACAATTGGCCTCTAAAGAGTTTAGTGAAAATCGAAATGGTGGGTGCTGAAGTAAACATCCTAAATTGAACCGATATGATTCAAAAGAAACCGCAAAGGAGTGAAAATCAATGGACCTAGAAAGGCATGATTTTGAACTTGCAGAACTTGTAGATAGAATCAAAGAAAACGATACACGTCTAATCGCCTTGCAAGTTCCCGAGGGGCTTAAAATGCAAGCATTGGAAATGATGGATTCCATTGAAACTGAGACTTCAGCGAAGGTAGTTTTGGCGGCGGACCCATGTTATGGAGCGTGTGATTTAGTTCACGATAAAATGCAACGCATGGGGGTAGAATTAGTTGCCCACATGGGGCATTCTCAAATGAATATAGATTCAGGAATGCCGACACAATTCATACCAGTCATATACGACGGGGATCCTGAACTGAAGGCAGTAATCCCATTTCTTGAGGCGCATCGTACAATAGCTAGAAACAGACTAGAAAATCCTGTTGAAACATCTACGGATCAAGATGGAAGAGAAAAATTCGAAGACATGGTGGGAAGAGTTGCCCCCCTTACAGATTCTAAATTAGGATTGGTAGGGAGTATACAGCACTTGCATCTATTACCTAATTTCAAGAAACGATTGGAAGATGCAGGATATGATGTAACAATACCAGTTGGTGGAGCAAGGTTGACCTTCCCTGGTCAAGTACTAGGGTGCAATTATTCTGGTGATGATCCTACTGTCGGCCATTACCTCTTCCTAGGTTCAGGTGACTTTCACCCAATAGGTTTGGTCCTCCATACCGGGAAGCCTCTTGCCATGTTAGACCCATATTCTGGAGAAGCAACAGAAATGGGAAGAGAACGAATTGAACGAATTTTACGTCAACGGTCAGGCCTAATTATGTCGTGTATGGATAAACAAAGATTCGCAATCCTAATTGGTGAAAAACCAGGGCAGATGAGAAGAACTCTTGCTCTACGGATGAAACGACTTCTCGAAAAACATGGGAAAAAGGGGTACTTACTAGCTCTAGAACATATTGGGCCTGATTTAATCGATTTCTATCCAGTAGATGCCTATGTGAATACCGCCTGTCCAAGAATTGCAATCGATGATGCAGTGAGATACGGAAAACCACTAATTACGCCTTACGAACTTGAAGTTGCTCTCGGTGAAAAGAAATGGGAACACGGATATCAATTCGATGAAATTCCATGATTTTATCCATCGGCATAGTCATATCCACTGCTTTCAACCGGTAATCTATGTCGGACAGAGATTGGTCAACAGTTTCCTTTGAAAGAAGGTTACAGATGGCCTATCATGGATTGATTATTGTCGCCATGGTTATTCTAGCCGCTCATTTACTTGAAGGCGTTCTAAAGCCACTATTCCTTGCATTTGGACTTTATTTCGTCCTTAAACCCGGAGCAGATTGGCTCAATAATCATGGCTTCACAACCCTGCAAGCCAATGGAACCATGTTACTACTTTTGATTCTGGCACTTTCAATCGTCAGTCTTTTCGCATGGTTACAAATTGATGCATTCCTTTCAAATGTGGACAAAATTGCAGGACTTGAAGCCGCATATTCCGCTCTACTTGTTCGATCTGAAGGATGGATAATTGTTGGCGATTATATCCAAAACATGGATACAAGCCAATCACCAACTCAAATCTTGTCTGATATGGGCATACAAATTGGATCTGCAAGTCAACTTGCATCCCTTTCTGG
>JASLJW010000017.1 GCA_030747885.1 Candidatus Thalassarchaeaceae archaeon | reverse complement strand
CCTCCTGTTCCTCCTGCCTGGCTAGCGTTTACAAAACCAAGACTTGTGGTAATATCTGCCATCCATAGGTCAAATGAACCAATAGCCTGCATTTGTTGAGTTCCGAAGGTAGCAGTTCCACTGAAAATCCCTGTCGCGACCAAGCCACCTCCGCGCCAGTAAATTGAGTATCCTAGGTCTTGACTTGTACTTCCTTCGATATTTGCATCAATCCAGTCGCCATTAGCAGAATTTAGTTTGGCAATAGCAATGTCTGTGGAGGTCCCTCCCATCCCATTTTTTGTAATTGAGGTGCCGAAGTAAGCAGGAGCAGTTGCATTTGTTTCACCAATAATGTAGACTTCATTTCCTGGAGAAACGACGATATCTTCGCAGGCATCATTGTCATGAACAGTTCCAGCTTGTGATGCCCATTGTGTATTCAAGTTCTGATCGAACTTAGCCACCCAGATGTCTTGTGAACTCTCTACACTTCCTGCAGGGGTATAGGATTGGAAATTCTGGCCACCGATAGATACGTTTCCAACGAACCATCCGCATGCGTAAACATCTGTCCCTGAAGTGGTGATTGCTGTAACGCTAGCGCTACCTCCTCCCCCATATTCAGTGGTATACCAGAGTTTCTGCCAGTTTCCTGTAGAGGATGTTTTACCGATATATGCCATTTGTGCGACATCTGAGTATGCTTGTCCACCGAATGTGACATCATAGATCGCGAATCCACCAGTGTAAATTGAACCTAGGCTATCTACTGCCATATCATTGGGGGAAACTAACCCTGCAGCAACCGATATTGAAGGGTTATTGACTGTTGCATATCCTGCTACTGCGGTCCATTCTGTGGTACCTGCCCTTGCTGATGATTCAGCATTGATATTTTCTTCAGAAAGTGAATTTTCCACCTCATAGAGAGGTTGAGTCATCATTCCGATGAGTAGAGCGGTCAGGAAAAGTACAGCCGTGTGCTGCAAGCGATGCATGGACTCAGGTAACACAGCCCGCTATTCAAACCTCGCGTGTCTTGGATAAAATTCTAGATTATGATTCGTACAATTCAAACTGTCCATTTTCTTCTTTCCAATACCAGTTCCCGGCTTCGTCTTGTGCCCATTCTACACCATCTTCATCGATTGTATTTCCACTCAATTCGGGCAATGGAGTTGGTTCCGGAGCTAGAGCTTGTGCTGCTTGGCTAGAGAATTCTCCGGCACTTGGCGCTTCCGATTTTGATTCTTTTTTGTTCGTCCGTTGTTTGTTTTTCTTTTTCGATGATTTTTTGGATCGTTGGGCAAAAATGGCGGCGCTTGCACCGATGATTAATACTGCTACAACAATTATTGAAGCAATTACAAAAGCAGGTGGCCCTGAACTAGAACTGGTTTGCTCCTTTTGACTCACAGAACACCCTTGTTCATCTACAGTTAGTAATGGAGGAGTTCCTGGGCAAATATCGATTCCATTAACGACCGAGTCATTATCTGAATCTAATTGACTGAAACCACACCCATTCTCGTCTACGATTGATCGTTCAGTTTCAGGGGTGCCTGTACAATTTAATCCAGATTCTTCAGCCCATTGAAATTCTTTCAAATCACTAATGCCATCTTCGTCCTCGTCTTGAAGGTCCCACATTTGTTCTTGTGAGCATCCGATTTCATTTGTTACAGCACCTTCAACCGTCAAAGGGCAACCATCTTGGCCAAAAATCGCATCCATGTCTCCTGGAACTCCATCACCATCATCGTCTCGATCTGTAATTGTGCACCCATCGCCGAGTTGAGAAATACTTCCAGTGTCATCTGCAGTGACTGATGGGCAATCGTCATTTGCATCATTGATTCCATCTCCATCAGTATCGTCAATACAACCATCGAGGTTGGCATCTAGACCTCTTGCATCTTCCTCCGGGCAAACATCGTCAGCATCGAGAATCATATCTCCATCCGTATCTGCTTGTCCCACAGAACATCCTTTCATGTCCACTGGTTCACCAACGGGAGTACGGGGACATTCATCTTCTCCATTATCTTCGTAGAACCCGTCTCCATCATCGTCAGAGTCTTCTCCGTCATCCTTGCATCCATCTCTATCGAAATCGGTTGCAGCATTTGAGATCCATCCAGTCGCACCTTGTGGGCACATGTCTGGGGCCGAATCAAGAATTTGATCTCCATCATCGTCTGTATCTTCCCCATGTCCATCATTTTCTCCCCCAAGATCCTTGCATCCATCTCCATCATTATCTGTTCCAACATTGCTCGTCCATCCACTGATTCCATCCGGGCAAGAATCGAGACTATCTTCTAGTCCATCGTTATCATCGTCATTATCTTCATCAGAATCTCTACAACCGTCTCCATCGTTATCTGTGGGCTCTAAACTAATCCATTCTGTTGCTCCAGGAGGGTTACAAGAATCGATTAAATCAGGTACTGTATCACCATCATCATCCAAATCTTCTGTTGAATCTCGACATCCATCTTGATCATAATCGAAACTTTGTTCAGAAGTCCACCCTGTTTCTCCTTTTGGACAATCGTCTAGTTCGTCAGGACGTTGATCATTATCATCATCCAAGTCTTCTCCTTCGTCGTTACATCCATCTTGGTCATGGTCGCTGGAGAGATTACTTGTCCAATTTTTCCATGAAGGGTTACGAGGACAGATATCGAAATTGTCCAGTACCCCATCTGCATCATCATCATCATCTTCTTCAGTATCTTTGCATCCATCGTTGTCGTAGTCCGATGCAGGTGAAGAACTCCAATTATGCATCATTGAAGGTGAATCGCAGTCATCAAAATCATCTTCGATTCCATCTCCATCATCGTCTTTGTCTTCGTCGGAATCCCTACATCCATCTGAGTCTCGGTCGTTTACCCAAATTGAAGAATCCCAATTTGATGCAGGACCATTGCAACCGTCATAGAAATTTTCTATTCCGTCTCCGTCTAAATCATTATCACATGCATCGCCATCTAAATCACCATCTAAATCGCTTTGACTTGGATTCACATCAAGGTCGCAATTATCGTCCTTATCTGGAATACTATCGCTATCTGAATCAGGGAAAGATGTCCAAAGAATTGCACTTCCTCCTTCGTGTGATGGAATGTTATGTTGAATACCATCTACTTCTGCGGTACATGGTCCTTTGAGACACGCATGGATCGCTGTAACAATCCTACCGTCGGATAAAATATCTACTCCTGTCCCTATATCGTTATCTCCGCCACTTCCGAAATCAGTCGCCCATGCCCATGATGCTGTTTGAGTGTTGAATCCTGCCAAATATCCTCCCATGTAACCGTCAACTAACTCGATATTACCGAATTTTGCTGTAGAAAGTGGATGCCCAAGAGGGGCATCATATTGTCCTGTTATAATGATAATTCCATTTTGCCCCATCCTCATATTTTGAGGAGTTTGATGAGCCGGATTATTGAATCCATTTGGACTATCTGAACGACGAACATAGTTCCAAGCACCATCTGTTTCTAGTTTAGCAACGAATGTATGTACCCCTGTGCCATTTCCTACAATCTGTAGAGGATTCGTTGTACTCAAACTGTCTAGTGTAGTTAATCCTGATAGTCCTCCAGTGACGTAATAATATCCATCATCAGCTACCAACACATCCATCCCAAATGATGGTTCTCCGTTTTGACTTCCAGAAACACTTGCGACCCAATTGATTGTGTTACTCGAAGATAGGTTGAGAACATAGGTTGCAGTTGGCGTGCCAACAGGCATGATTTGCGTTGCTCCAAATGTGCTTCCAGCGTTGTCAGTATATGACCCCACAATCAATGCGTTATCATCTTCATCCACAGTAACAGCAGTCGCATTATCGTCTTCATTATGACTTTGACTTCCTATCGAACGAACCCATTGGAAATCTGATGAAGTTGAATTGATTAATGCAACAAACCCATCATAACGACCAGAAGTATTCTCAGATAAACTTCCAAAAAAGGCTGATGTTCTGTAGGATCCGACTGCCCAAACATGTCCATCTGAACGTATAGCTATGTCTCTTACTGCTTCACGTCCTGAAGACCCGTCTACTGCTACACCCCATTCGAAGGACCCCATGGGGGACACTTTAGCAACGAAACCGGCTGTATTGTAATTCCATCCACATCCACTGGTAATGGTGAATGTTGATGCCCCACACATCCATCCAGATACATATATTCTGCCAGCAATATCTAGGTCAATTGCGTAGATATCCGATCTAGGGTTTGTACTCCCTGGATTATTTTCAATTTTTATTTCCCAGATCGAATTACCTTGGTCATCAAATTTGGCGATGAACCCCGTAATCCTATCCTCATTCCAGTTACTTGATCCGATAGTAACATTTCTTTCAAAAGATCCAACAACATAGATGTCATCGTTATCATCTACAATTACATCGTTTACTTTTACCCAATTTTCATTTTGAGGCCCACCTACGGCTCCAGATCGTCTAGTAAGTAGTTCAGTCCAATCTGTCGTATTGCCTGATGAAAAGAATGTTTGCTCCTCGATTAGTGGTAGTGGTGCATTAATCTCATTGGATTTGAAACCGTTAGAATAGGACATCCCTAGTAGTAATATCACAAGGAGTAGCGCGAATCGTCGTTCGCTCATGCGTGTGAACGAGGGGGCGGGATAGATAGACCCATCCCATGAGGGTTCACTTATTCCATATCCGTGATATCTAGAATAACACAATTTCTAGCCATATTGAATCCAAGGACTGAGCCACTAATGTGTACATTTCCTTTCTGTTTCTCGATAGCATTTGGAATGTTTTGGACATTTGAAGAATCAATCGATAAAATATAATCAGAGCCATCTTTTGCAGTAACTTCTACTTCCATTGGTTTGTGTTGGCCTGCTCCAGTTCTGATTCTTGTGACTTCAACGTCGAATTCAATCAAATTTCCTTTTATTGACTCGATGATTTTATTTTTCTCGGAAGTGAATCTGGCTTCAGAAAGTTTGGAAGTAATTGTTTCGCTATCCAATATTGCTCCTGAATCGACTGGTTCTTCATCCAATTCAGGTATTGGAGTTGGCTCAGGTTCTTTGGAAATTTCTTTTGCAACAATTTTGGCAGCAGTGGTTATTGCATCTCCTTCGTCACCCAATAGATCAGCTAGAGACAAGGCACCATTACGATCCGCATCTAGAATTTGAAAACCCAAAGCGATTGAAGCGGGTGGTATGACTGTGCCAGGGGGCATTGTTGTGGAAACAAATTGCTGGAATTCTTCTTGATTGATTGTTCCATCGCCATCTCTGTCAATGAATGAGAAAAGATTCGTTAATTCATCTGTTGGAAGCCCCTTCATAGTCTGAAGAAATTGCATCATTGCTCCATCTAGTGCATTTTCAGCAACCTCCGAAGCAGTAGATGCCATATCATCAATACGAGAATGGATTTCTGCCTCTAAAGCATCCAATCTTGAATTTAGACGATCTTGTAACACATTTCTGACATTTTCTGGTAGGCTACTGCCTACATTCATGATAGTTTGATTTGCAGTGTCTCTATATTCTGAAACATCTCCTTTTCCAGAGCGAACCATTTCTTCAATGGTGTCTGCCATGGCGTCAACTTGAGCTTCCCAACCAGTTATCATGGACGTCCGAAGAGGTCTCGGAATTTGAAACCCGTGCAGACTATCTCATTCTACGAATGGCATTCTAACAATTTCTGCTTTAAGTTGTCTTTTTGGATTTGGTGCAATAAATACCGTTTCTCCAATTTCCGAATCGTCTAGATATCCTATGGCAATCCCTACTCTTCCCAAACTAGGACTAGGACCTCCACTTGTAATCCATCCAATTTGATTCAAACATTCTTCATCCTTGAAAACAGGAGTTCCTGTTCTAGGAAATGGTCCTTTGTCGAGTACTTTCATTCCCCACCATTTGGTGTTTGAACTTCCTCTTTCCATCATTTTCTTCTTACCAATGAAGTCGTGATCTATGTCGAGTCCAAATGGAACATTTGCTTCAATTGACCCCCTACTTAGAAATCCAGATGGGAATGGTTTGGGGGTGCCCTCGTCCAACCCTTCCCAAAGAAAATCCTGTCCTGAAAGTAGGTATCCTTTCTCCATACGGAGAGTATCTCTTGCTCCAAGCCCTACAGGGACGATTCCAGTATCTTTGTTGGTGGAAAGTAAAGCCTCCCAAAGAGTTTCAACTTGTTTGTTAGGGATGAAAATTTCAAATCCACGTTCTCCAGTATATCCTGTACCTTGAATCCAACCTTCAATTCCCAAATCATTAGATTCTATTTCTTTCCATTTGAAACGGTCTACAACATTGTTTGAACCAAGAACCAATTCACAGATCTTTGGCGAAGATGGTCCTTGAAGAGCCAGAATGCTAGTTTTTGGTGATAAATCTTCGATGACAATGCTTCCATCTTCTGGCAGATGTGAGTTCATCCAATCCCACATATGGGAAATCATCGAGGCATTTGGAACTCCGAGAATTTCTGTTTCCGAAACTACTGCGAAAATCATGTCGTCGATGATACACCCTTCTGAATCGAGGAAGTGAGTGTACCCACATCTTCCTGGAGAAAATTTACTGGTTTGTTGAGTTCCTATTGAATCCAACCATTTTGCTACTCCATTTCCTTTGAATCTGAATGAACCCATATGAGATACATCGAACAGCCCTGCATTAGTTCTAGTAGCGTGATGTTCTTCTAGCATCGACGAATACCAGATTGGTAATTCAAAACCATGGAAATCCACCATATTCCCATTCCACCGTACATGAGCCGAAAACAGAGCAGTACGAACCGGGTCCCCCATGATACTATGGCCGTAAAGGCGGGTCTTGATTGCTTCTCATATTCTTAGAACAGACCTGCAACCACATCTGTGTTTGTGAGATAGAACAGAAGTCCTGCTCCAGCCATCATCATCATCCAAGCTCCAATTAGTTTAATCATTCCAGTCGCACGTCTAAGGAATCCTATGGCTTGCTGTCTCCCAAAACCAACCAAGGATACTACTGCTACCATTAGGATTAGTAGTCCTATCATGAGAGATCCTAGTCCGAAAATTACTGAGTTCCCTCCTATTGTAGCAAGATATCCAATAAATGGTAGAACTGCCGCAGCAGTGCAGTCAATACTTGCCGCAGCATATCCAATTCCGTATAGGTACATGTTTCTTCGAGGAGTGAAGTTTTCATCCATTTCAGTGGTTGAAAAACGGTCCACTAGTCTTTGAACCCACGACATAAGATGGCTTGTTCCACCTGTGAGCATGAAGAAACCAAGAATTAGAAGTAGTGCTGCAATGAAGATTGCAATGTCGTGAATAATTCCTGAGGTTGCAAAACTCTTCCCCATTACCCACGCAATTATCCCGATAAATGCAAAGAATGTCCACATCCCTAATCCTGAGAGGGCTCCAATTACCAAGGGGCCGGGCATCGCTCCCTTCAGTTTCCCTGATTCAATTAGTTCGTCTTCACGTGCTCCAAGTGTAAGGTAGTATGAGATGAATCCTGGAAGTACTGGGAATGCACAAGGGGAGAAGTAGACAAGGATGGATAACATCGCTCCAAGGAAGATAATCCCCATCATTGACTGGTCTATTTCTTGAACTCCGTAGTTTCGTAACTGTTCCATCTCCCCAATATTTCCAGTCATCGCAGTTTGAATTGCATCATCAAAAGAACCCCACCCTTGAGCAGGGGTAGACGATGATTCACTAGCAATGATGAAACCCTCTGTATCGATGACCATTACTACTGGAATGACTCCAGTGCCTCCAGGAGTAAACAATCGATTTGGATCAGCTCTTTCTGTTCCATTCACTATGGCAGCGGTAGATGTGCCAAGTCCAGTAGCATAAAGTGGGACTGAGTATTCTCCCTCAGTGGTATTGAGATATTCCAAAGATTCGCTGTAGTACGATCCATAGCCGATGATAATAAGTTCTCTTTCTTCACTTAATTCATGCCATCCATTCATCTTATCCTCAATTCGTGCTTGAACTCCATGACAGTTTGAACAATCATGAGCCATCATGTCGAGAATGATTACTTTACCTCGATGTTCACTGAGACGGAACCACCCCGTTTCGTTAGTAATCACATCTTCTATCCCAGTTCGATTGAGAGTTTGAAATTCGAGTTCGTCAATAGGTATGGACTCACCACTTTGAGCGAACATACTCGATGAGAGTCCGAACACAGAAAGGCCAGCATAAGCAATAACTGAAAACAGCATAATCCCTATTCCTAGAGCCACATATGTCTCTTTTCGAGAAAATGTCCTCAGGTCCATTCCAGTGCGAGTCATAATTCGATCTAGAATTGGCATGGCTGAATTTGAGTCGTCAGAGGGCTCCCTAACTTTGTCCGCCATGATTTTCTGTGATTAGGCTATGCCTATGAATCCAACCGAGCCCCTCGTCACATCAGAGAGTTTTCTATGGAATCTAGAAGACTTGATGCACCAATTCGAAATCTCTCTGGGCCGATAGAAGCTACATCGAAAAATGGAGCCATTGCATCAACATGCGTCTTTAGGTCTTCTAGAGTTCTAATTCCTCCAGAAATTTTCACTCCCACTTCGCCATTCTTTTGAGCGATATCGGCTAGAATTTCAGATACAAGAGGGGTGCAACCCCCTCTCCTCCCTGTACTTGATTTGAGAAATGTAGCCCCGCACTCGATTGCAATTCTGGCTGCATCTTCCATTTCTTGGACATCTAAACAACTTGTTTCTAGGATTACCTTGACTGGTTTACCCTCACAAGCATCGATGAGATTTTGTAAGGTGGAGCGAGCTTCACCTGGCCTCAGTTCCATCATGGCTTCAAAGTCCATCACAATATCAATTTCATCTGCTCCACCTTGAATGGCCAAACTGATATCCTTTATTCTCTCATTGATGTCTCCATTAGGAGCAGGAAAGCACCCTGCAGCCGATGCTACAAGTATGGACTGATCTAACATCTCTCTTGCTTGTGCCACTACTTGCGGTAATACACAAACAGCAGCAGGAGGGAAATCAATGGCTCTTTGAAGGAATTCAAGAATAGCCATTTCATCTGCCTCAGGATCAAGAAGAGTATAATCCAAATGATTTAGAGCAAATCTGGCAAGTTCTTGACTGCTCATTCAATCACCTGAAATGACTTGCAACATCAACATCAGGCAATTCCATTCCGAAATGTTTGAATCCATCAATCATCCGTTTACATCCTTCAATCATTTCTTCAATTGAAGTGACTCCCATTGACCCAACTCTAAAGATTCGTCCTTTGACATGATCTTGTCCTCCGATGACAAACGTTTCCTTTTCAACAGATATCCACCGCCTCCACTCTTCTCCCCAATCTGGTTCAGGATACCAAATTGCGGTCACCGTGTTTGAACATTGATTTTCGTCAGCGAATAGTTCGAATCCTAGTGATGTAAAGAGACTTCTAACTCCATTAGCTAATCTAGCACATCGTTCCCATCTTTTTTCAATTCCTTCTTTGTCCTGTTCTCTTAACGCTGCTACCCATCCAGTGCATAGGTTGATTGAAGGAGTCCATGGAGTTTGATCATCTGCTGCTTTCTTTAGTGCCTGAACTAAGTCTAGATAGTAAAGTGGAGAACCTTTCCCACTTTCTCTTTGTGCAATCATTTTTTCCACATATGATTCAGAAATAGCAACTGCAGAAATCCCTGATGGGCCTGCTGTGCATTTTTGCCCGCCAACCACAACTGCTTCTGCATTCCATAATTTTGGATGAACCGGGAGTCCACCTACAGATGTAATCCCGTCTAGAATGAATGAAACATCATATTTTTGAGCAATTTTTGCTAGGGATTCTGCATCTTGGGTAATTCCCGTAGAGGTCTCATTGTGGCAGATTGCTAAGGCTTCATGCTTACCTTGAGACAGAATTTGTTCAATTTCATTGAGATCCAAAGCACGACCCCATTCTCCTTTGAGGTGTGTTACTTGGGTGAAGTTTGCACACATTTGAGCCACGCGTTCTCCGAATTTCCCGTTCGTTGGTACCAATACCTGATCATTTGAACCAAAACGATTGGCGATTACCATCTCCATTGCCGCAGTTCCTGAACCAGAAACTACCACTACCGAGTAACCATCTTCACCTTCTTGGGCTTGTTGCCCAACTTCAGTTGTTGTAGGGGTAAGTGCAAATGAATGTCTAAGCCGGCCATGCAACTCTGCCATTACTGATTTGAATTCTGGACTTCGATGGGTCATTGTGGGTTGAGCGAGTCCTTCCAATACAGCAGGTGTTAGCCATGTAGGGCCGGGGATGAACCAACACGGCCCCTTCCATTCTAGTCCCATATTACCTCCTCAGTCGGAACGGTTCATCAAGCCGCCGCACTCAAGCAAACAAGAACATCAATTCATGCGTGAGTCTGAAAACGTCGCCCCCATCCGTAGGCATATGGTCGTTCGAGTGGGACTGTGCATGTTACAAGGGGCAAGACATGCCCATATTCGCTCGCTTGAACGTGCATCAGAGCAAAGTGGGATTGCCATTTCAGTCCATGAATTGAGGACAGCATCGCATTTCATGAAGCATGAATGTGATGTGTACATTCTTCCTGGGGGTGAAACGACTACGATGCGAAGAACGGGCGAACGTCTAGAATTAGGGGGCAGTGGTTTACTCCCTGCACTTTTCTCTCATCTTAGGGAATCAAATGCACCTGTTCTTGGTACATGTGCGGGGGCAATCCTCCTATGCGAACCAGAGGATGGCGGTGAACCTTTGTTGCCTGCAAGAATCGGTCGTAACGCTTACGGGCGTCAAGTAGATTCGTTCCAAGATGCAGTAAATGTTCAATTATTCAACAGAGAATATCCCGGCGTTTTCATCAGAGCCCCTCGTTTTGATCAATCCTCAATTAATTGCCATAAAATCGCCAATCATAACGGAGAAGTGGTAGGGATAATGCATGATAATAGAGTTGCTTTGACGTTTCATCCGGAATTAACTGAAGACCCTGGATTCCATGTTTGGTTGCTTAATCAAGCGTCGAATTCAAGCGAGTAATCCTAGAGGAATGGTTGGTAGATTCTATGGCGATGGAAATCCGTCTCCCAAATATTCCTGATTTACACGAACTTCCAGAGGTGGGGGAAGCCGAAGGATGCATTCAATGCATGCAAGGAAGTAAACTAGTTTTATTCATTACAGGTAAATGTCATTGGGCATGTGATTATTGTCCACTATCTGAAACTCGTAGGGAGAGTCCATACATGTACGCGAACGAAAGACAATGTTCTAACTTCGATGAAGTGATTGAGGAAGCCAAAGCGATGAAAGCTACAGGAGCAGGTATCACTGGAGGGGACCCGATTATGGATTTCGAACATACGCTTGAAGGAATTCAACGTCTTCGAAATGAGTTCGGAGCAGGTTTTCATATGCACATGTACACGTCTATTGCTTTTCGTCCAGAATGGGCAGCTAGATTGAAGAAAGCTGGATTGGATGAAATTCGTTTCCATCTTCTTGATTTTGATCTCAAGCCTTACCTGCAGATATTACGGGAATCTTCTGAAGTGGGTCTATTTACAGGCGTAGAGGTCCCTTGTCCCCCCGATATGGAATCTGAGATGTTTCAACTTTTAGAGGATTTACGCGATACTGGAATACATTTTTTGAATTTGAATGAATTGGAAATAACATTAGGTAATCAAGAAAATATGGAAGTTCGCGGATTCAATCTTTCCAATGGAATCACTGCAGGTGCAGCTGGTTCTTCTGAATTGGCCACTCGTCTGAAGCATAGAGTTCAAGCGGCTGAATCATCCATTCCAGATCCCGAGGATGGTCAGTTAAGAAATTCGTATGGGTATCATCTGAAGTATTGTACTTCTGTGTACAAAGATGCTGGGCAATTACGTCGACGTTTCTTGAGAAGAGGTGAAGCCACTCTGGCGCCTCATGAGACTTTAACGGAGGACGGAACTCTACTTTTTGGAGCCATATACTGTTCTTCAGAAGATGCTTCAGAACACATCAATGAGATTATGGATGTATGTGATTTACCACGAACCTTCCTTCATCATGACGAGAATCTAAATCGCATAGAAATTCCATTGATGTTGGCGGAAGAGATTGCTGAAGAGGTCAATTCCCCCGTGGCATTTGTGGAAGTACACCCTACACATGAACGAATGGAGATGACTCTCGTATGGCTCAATAATCATCGTCCAGATGATTTTCAAGAGGATTAGTATTGACTCATAGAGGACTTGATGAAGGGGATGTGGTTGAGCAAACCCATGAGCGAGCCCATCGACGAAGAAGTCGAGGAGCAGCAACCTTCTGAAGAAGAAGTGGATGAGCCCCCAACTCTCGAACAACGAATCGAAAATCTTGAGGCTGAATTAGCCACTGCAAAGAAGGATTTGTTGTATCGTCAGGCTGAGGTTCAAAATGCCCTCGCCCAAGTAGCCAAGACCAGATCTGAAGGTGTCCGATATGGAGGTTCAAGTTTGGCTAGACGAATTGTAAGTGCAGTAGAAAACTTAGAGAGAGCATTGGAGCATGTCGATGAAAGTGCTGACGATCCTATTTCGACTGGTATTCGGATGCTTCATTCTGAAATCATGTCTTCTCTTTCTGCTGAAGGAGTAGAAAAAATAGACACAGTGGGGTGTCTTTTCGACCCCGCGAAAATGGAAGCAATTACTACAATCCCACCTTCTGAAGAGTTTTCTTCAGGGCATGTCGCTTCTGAACTTGAATCGGGTTGGATGCTTCGAGACAGGGTGCTAAAGGTAGCAAGGGTCGTAGTGACATCTGAATGAAGGTTGATCGAAGTACGTTTTTGGTCTATGGGTTAACGTTGATTTTACTTTATCCGTGTGTCGTTGGGTTCGTACAAATATCCAACATTGTTGCTGAACCCGATTCAGAATCATTCCCGTCATCATGTGATGATTCACAATACAAGTGTTCTCGAATAGCTCCGAATCCGCATCGTTCGACTGGAGAAACAGAATTGAGATTAACATCCACGTCTATTCTAATGGTCTCTGATGCGATTAATTCTTGGGTTGCTGAAGATTCCCTTGCGCAGGAAGTCTCAAGATCTGAAGGAATTGAAATGGATGTACATATTGTGGTGAAAACCCAATGGATGAGATATGCTGACGATGTATTTTTTCATGTTCACTGTGATGGTGATGATGCTGTTGTTTGGATTCATTCTGAAGCCCGAACTGGAATTGGAGATATGGGTGTAAATACTGATAGAATTAACGAAATTCGAGATAAATTATTGGATATAGATGACACAGGAATTGCGTGCTCATAATTAGCCCACAGGTTCCCCACCCATCCCCATGAAAGCTAATCTTTTGAGAGCATCATTTTCAATTAACCAATCGACAACTTCTGCAGGAATATTTTCAGACAAAACACTTCTAATCCCGTTTACGTCTGAGATAGTAGACATCATTTGAATAGTTGCTCTAACTCGCCATCCTTGCCAATCTTGTCTTTTTACTAAGTCACTTGTAACTGCAGTCCATCCTGCTGCAATGTATAACTCAGCAGTTTCTTTATCTGAAGTTAGAATTGTTCCAGGAGGTCCGTGGTATTTCTCAGCATGCTGAACATAATTAGGAGGGTCTCCTAGATCAGGTACTTGGACAATTTCTGCCTCAATATCGTCCCCTAACCAAGCTCGAATCATTTGTTCTCGTTCATCAGCACTCCATGGATTTTCTAATGTTTGTTCGGCTTCAGATGAACCAATACAAATTCGTAGTGGCATATCTAAATCACCTATTTTCAAGAATGAAATTGCTGCATTAATTAATGCTGCATGTCCATTATGGAAAGGCTGAAATCGTCCCAAAACAATCAGTGCAGATTCCACTTTCAACTCCCCCTGTAACCCTTGTTCAACATATTTCCTAGGTTCCAATCTCCTTGGCCCCAACGATGTGGTTCAAGCCATTCCCTTCCAACAAGGGCTATCAAACCGTTGCTGATTCTCAATTGATGTGCGAGTGCATGGAGACTGTTTGAAGATCGTTCATGGGCTTGCATAGTTGAGAGAATCATAGGGTCTTTGGTTTCATCCATGGTTTCACCTAGGGATTTTCTCCTTTCCATCCAATCCAAAACTACAGACTCTACGTATGATGCTTTGTCCATCCTACCGATTCTATCCAATGCTGTATCCCATACTTGTTTTCGATAGAGTTCTTCAGCATCTTTTAGTGGAGAATCTAGATGAGGCTCCACATATAACAGAACTCGTGCTTCCCAAGCAGCCCACTCGCCAACAGAGCACCATTGAGACAAAATCGAAAGAGGCTCACATGCATCTTCAATGCCCAACATCTTTCTATCTACTGCAGTTGAAAGTTCGTCGAAAATTTGCCCGTCTCCTAATTCCTTTGACCATTTATCCGTCCATTGGAGTAAATCTCCTTCCAAATCTGTAGTAAAACTGCGACTAAGATGAGGATTTTCATCAGGTCTTGTATCCCTTAGGGATTGTTTTTCCATTCCATCAATCATTTCATTCAATGTCATTTTGAGCAATGTGTGCCACCTGTCGACATCAACCAAACGAATCTGTAGGTCTGGCATGGTTTCCCCTTTGGACGGTTTGGCTTGTTGGGCATGAACCCTCGCTCTCGGACGCGGCATTGAAGAGTGGTCATCGAGAGCATTGGGTAGGATATAGGGGGTTGAGACGGAATGGCGACGATTCGAGAGCAGATTGCTGCTCTAGAAGAAGAGATTCTCAAGACTCAGAAGAATAAGGCTACCAACGCCCATATTGGGAAGTTGAAGGCAAAGATTGCAGCACTAAAAGCCAAGGAAGAAAAGGCCGCTGCCCATTCTAAATCAAGTGGAGGCGGAGATGGCTTTGAAGTAAAGAAGTCTGGAGATGCATCTGTCGCTCTCGTTGGATTTCCTAGTGTTGGTAAATCGAGTTTAATTTCTAAATTAACTGGAGTAGACTCAGAGACTGGTTCATTCGCCTTTACTACCTTAACATGTATTCCTGGACTTTTGGAGCACAATGGAGCGAAGATACAGATTCTCGATTTGCCCGGTTTAATCAAAGGAGCCGCTGATGGTAAAGGACGGGGCAAGGAAATCCTCAATGTGATTCGTTCTTCTGATATGGTGTTGTATGTAGTAGATCCATTCCAAGATTCACATTTCAATATCCTTGATGCTGAATTGTCTCGTTCGGGTATGAGGCTGAATGAATCCAAACCACAAGTTTTCATCAATCGAACAGGCCGAGGTGGAATAGTTGTTAGATCTACATGTGAACAACCCGATGTAGAATTTGAGGATGTGCAAGAAATAGTTCGTTCGTATGGGATTGTATCTGCTGAGGTTACGATGCGCAGTCTAGCAACCCATGATCATATTGTAGATACACTCTCAGGTAACTGTATTTATTCCAGCGCAGTTGTAGTAATCAATAAGGTGGATTTAGCAACTGAAGAAGACATGGCTCGTGCTATGGCAATGGTTCCAGATGGCTGGCCAATCCTTCCAGTTTCTGCGAAGACAGGTCAAGGAATTGAAGAGATGAAGGATTTTATCTTCGAACACCTCAGATTCATGCGGGTATTCTTGAAGCCTCAGGGAGGTGATGCTGATATGGTTGAACCATTAATCATCAAGGACACAAGTACTGTCCGTGACGTTTGTGCTAAATTGCATAGGGATTTCGTCAGAAAGTTCCGTTTTGGACGTGTTATGGGGCCCTCTGCTAAATTTGATTGGCAAAGAGTTGGGCTTGATCACCTTTTGAAGGATGGAGATGTTTTGTCTATCGTAGTGCGAAGATGACGAATGGCCTGTTTTGCGGTCATCGTTAAATGAGTCTCGTGTCTGCTACAGGCAAGAGGCCATGCCATGACACGAGTTGCTCCCCGAATTGGTACTATTGCGGCGGGCATTGCTGCAGTTCTGATTCTTTCACTTGTGCTTAATTCATGGATAGGAATATTTCCAGCGGCTCTTTCGGGGGTGAGTCCAATGAAATTCCACCTTCACTATTACCTTGGTAACGTGATTGGATTAGAATCCTCGGCTGCGGCATATTCTGAATCAGGTGTAATGAGCATGCAAGAACATCTACAATTGATTCTTCTTCCAATTGCGTTGATGACTGCACGTATGGGTCTTAGGCAACGACCGTCTTTCCAGATTCCGAAAACTCCTAGTCTTTCTGAACAGGCAGAAGCAATGGAAGCAGGTACGGTTGCAACGGTAGATGCTGAAGATAATTCTGATGGTTTCAAGATTTTAGTTTCTCGATTGTTGCTATTGGGAACATTCATTCTATTTCTTTTGAATAGTATGTTGGGCCTTCTTCCAGGAATTTTATTCAATCAACAAGGCATGAAAATCCATCCTATCTATGCGTTAGCACGTCTCATTGGAATGGATCCAAATGGGCCCACTTGGTCACAATCAGCTATGTTAAGTGTTCAAGAAATCATGATGATATGGTTGATGGTGATTCTTGTTCCAACTGCTTTAGCAATTAGGCCAAAACCATCAGAAAACGAGACTCCTCCCTCTGATCTCCCTCCTGTTGGAAGATCCTCTGAACGTGTAATCAATCCTCTTGCAGCTGAAGTCATTGCATCTGTTTTAGGAGAAGCACACAAGGTTGACTCCGTTACCGTGGAATCCGCTTTGGGTGAAATGGATCGTATAGTTGAATCCGAATTCAATCCCACTCCATTGGGGGTGGTGGCTGATTTAGCAGATGAAACGGAAGATGATGTTGCGGAAGATGAAACAGAAGAAGATGTTTCTGAAGAAGAAACTGAAGAGGATGTTTCTGAAGAAGAAACTGAAGAGGATGATGTTTGGAATATTGAATCATCAGAACCCGAATTCATTCTAGAATCTCCAAAGGAGGAGGCGAAGTTACATTTGGATCAAGACGATGTTGAAGCCATCGAGCATGAGGTCGAACAAGATTTCATCCCCGATGCTGCTACACTGTTGGGAATTGAATCAGAATCGAAAATGGAATCTGAACCATTGGATGTACCCGTTGAGATTGATTCAGAAGAATCAAAATTAGAGGGTGAATCTGAAGCAGAAGAAGCAGTGGATGAATCAATAGACGAGAATGATATGGATTCTGCTGAAGTTGAGGAAGATAGCGAATTGATTCCTGAATCTGTTCAATCTGTTTCATCTCCTCGATCCTCTACTGCGACAATTTCGGGAGAGATGTTCATTCGACCTACCAGCCTACCTGCGACAGCAGAATTGGATCCAAAGACTGGCAGATGGATGATTAATGGAGTTCCAGTTGGGCCTAAGGTAACGGCTACTGGAATTGATTCTGAGTCCTCAAGTGGGCGCAGAATTGGAGGAGATGATCCACTCAAAGAATCAAAGAAGAAGGCTGAGGAAAAATCACAGCCGGCTGAGCGGCGTGGAGAGAAAAGAGGTGCTAAAATTGAGCCTGAAGAAGAAGCTCCTCTCATCAAGAAAACAAAAGACGGGCAGAAAGAACACGAAGCTCTTCCAGACATGCCTCAAATGACTGGTCGACCGAATGCCGAACGTCCTAAGGAACGCAAGGATGATGTCGAACTACCTGATATGCCAAAGTTCTGAATTTCAGATTAACATGGAAAAATTAGAGATTTGGTGGGGCAATGTATTCTCAAGATGAGACTCCATTCCTAATTTTACGCTCCTTCGGTGAACAGATTCGTGTTAGAGTTGGCCTCTTAGGCTTCGTTGGTTTAACATGCCTAACGTTCGGTTATCTTCTAGCAGGGCAGGGAATCGAATGGTTGCTTTCTTCTTCATTTCTACCAGAGGGTGCAGAGGTAGTTGTATTACATCCACTTGAAGTGGTTCTTTTACGATTGAAAATTGCGGGTTTTTTCTCTATAGCAGTTCTTCTTTTGGTACTGTCGATTGATGTTTTGTTGCGGGGAAGTAAAGTAGAATCCATTCGTGAATCATCATCTGATCTTTCTGAGGCTTTCAAACCTCATTTCGGCACAGCTATTTTGGCAGGCATATCCATGCTTGGTCTTTCGGTATTGGGTATATTCTACTCGTTTGAATTTGTAGTCCCAATGCTGTTAGAATACCTGACTTCAGATGCCCAATCAGTTGGATTAACAACTACGTGGCAATTGGAGGCATGGGCTGGATTTATTGTTTCATTAACTGGTGCTAGTGTTCTTGTCTTCCAGACTCCATTGGTGATTTTTGCTCTTCTACGAACTGAGTTGGTGAGTCGAGCTGCGGTCTCATCCAGAAGGAGAGAGATTTGGTTTGTAACGGTGGCCTTATCCGCTTTCCTAAGTCCTCCTGACCCTCTCTCATTGATGTTGATTGCCCTACCTGTAATTATTCTCATGGAAGGAACATTGTTCATTGATTCGATGTTTTCAGGTTCTCGTTCCATACGGTGAACGCTTTGAACCGACGGCGTAGCGGAAGGGCATGGACATCACGATTGTGCTTGGTAGTAAGTCCGACATGCCGGTAGCAGAAAAAGCAACAAAAATACTCGATACATTCGATGTGAGGTATCAAATTCGAATAGCTAGTGCCCACCGTTCTCCTGATTATCTTCATGGGATTGTGGAGAAAGCTGAGCAAGAAGGATGCATGGTTTACATCGGAATGGCAGGAGTTGCCGCCGCATTACCTGGTGTATTGGCTTCGATGACTTCCAAGCCAGTCATCGGTGTTCCCGTTGGAAGTAAGGTGCCATATGATAGTCTACTCAGTATTGTTCAGATGCCACCTGGAATGCCGGTCGCCACAGTAGGCGTTGATCGAGGAGATAATGCAGCATTACTGGCTCTACAGATAATTGGTATTGGCTATCCTGGAATTGCTGCTGCTGTTGTTGCATATCGAGAATCAAGGAAAAATGCGGTTATTGCTGATGATCAAGCGCTCCAACAAGAACGTGGCGAATAGGTGGTTGAATGGATACCCAGATGTTAATCGATGAGGCAGTTGAGGCCTTAACTTCCAAGATTGACGACACAGCGATTATTGCTTGTAGTGGGGGAATAGACAGTTCAGTTGCAGCAGTCCTTGCCAATCGTGCAGTTGGTTCTAAGCTACATTGTGTTTACGTAGACACCGGATTCATGAGGAAAAATGAGACTGAAGAAGTCGCTGAAATGTTAGCGGAACTTGGGCTGAACCTGAAGGTAGTCGATGCGAGTGAGCGATTTTTTGAACATCTAGTCGGAGTTACTGATCCTGAAGAGAAGAGGAAGGTGATTGGAGAGCAATTCATTCGAGTTTTTGAGGAAGAGCAAGCAACTATTGGTGCAAAGTATCTAGTTCAAGGAACAATCGCTCCGGACTGGATTGAATCTGGAGGAGGTTCGCGTGATACTATCAAATCCCATCATAATGTGGGAGGTCTTCCAGAAGATGTCGATCTAGAGATTGTTGAACCATTGAGAGAATTCTACAAAGATGAAGTTCGGGCGATTGCCCGTGTTTTGGAGATTCCATCTTCTGAAAGACAGCCATTTCCTGGGCCAGGTCTTGCGGTACGTGTTCTTGGAGAATTAACTAGAGAGCGAGTTGAAACTTGCAGAGAAGCTTGCCACATAGTGGAAGAAGATCTCCGAGCAGCAGCAGCAGAAGGAAAGTGTGACATTCCTTGGCAATATTTTGCCGCCCTTCTTCCTGTTAGTAGTGTGGGAGTACATGGGGATGTTCGAGTTTATGGTGAGACAGTAGTTGTTAGAGCAGTTCACAGTCTAGATGGCATGTCTGCTCACTATGCCCCGATTCCTCATGATGTACTTGCAGCAACCTCCACTAGAATTACCAATGCACTCAAGGGTAGTGTGAATCGCGTTGTGTATGATATTACTCACAAGCCACCTGGTACTATCGAGTGGGAATAATACTCTCCAACACCCGATTCCTTCATCAATGGGAGGGGGGTCGCTAGCCTGCTGCCGAGATAGCTTAGCTGGTGGAGCGGCGGACTGTTAATCCGCAGGTCGTGGGTTCGAATCCCTCTCTCGGCGC
>JASLJW010000016.1 GCA_030747885.1 Candidatus Thalassarchaeaceae archaeon | reverse complement strand
TTCCTCTGCCATTTCATCCAAATCAGCCGGGCCGCACAATTGACGAATCATCACTTCTGCCTCTAGAATAGATGCCAATGAGTCATCATCGAGTAACTTTGAATTTATTTCTCGTATGTTCCTTGAAAGGTCCAATGGAATAGTCACAACTTCCTCTATTGTTACATTTCCATTCGATGAAATTTTGATATCTATATTTCGAATTGTATCTCTGTTTGCATTCCTAGAACATTCTGCCCCCTCATTACAAATATTGTCAAAAATGTCTGGTATTGAATCTCCATCATCATCCTCATCATCTGTATCGGAAATACCATCAAAATCTAGATCAGGGCCAGTACCTGATTGAACAGGATAATCAGAAGTCCTGAAAATTGGTACAAACGGAGTGTTTGTGCTGAATGATAGTTGTTCTGAATCAGGACTTAACGTGAATTGGTTGGTATTGAATCCTAGAGAAATCCTCCAATTGATTTGCAATGTTGCCGAATTCCATGATTCTAGACTACGGGCGGAGCCTTGGGTAGATAGGACCAAAATTTCGTCTTGTAACGGTATTTCTTCGTATTGGATGATGTTCCCTCCTGTTTCTAGAACATTTACGAATCCAAACGGAGAAATTGCTGAACGTATTACGATAGATCGTTGATCATTCCACGTCACTTCGTTCCCACTTGGTCTGAAATTACAGTCAGTAATCGGATTGGATTGGTTCCAACTCGTGATTTCACTCATATCGGATAATGATAACAATACAGCAGAATGAACTTCTACATTAGAAACGCCGATTATTGCCATGGTTTTGTCTGGGGAGATGCCGATACATCCTGGAATGCCATCAGGAGTGTAGGAGATTCCTCTATCAATTGAATCTTCACCAATACTCCAGAGACTCAGAATATTGTTTAC
Source organism: Candidatus Thalassarchaeaceae archaeon (assembly GCA_030747885.1). Classification (GTDB taxonomy): domain Archaea; phylum Thermoplasmatota; class Poseidoniia; order Poseidoniales; family Thalassarchaeaceae; genus MGIIb-N2. The sequence continues at coordinate 4,116 of JASLJW010000016.1, read as the reverse complement.
ATCTGCAAATATTATTGTTGATTCATTTACTGATTTCACATCACTAACTCCCATCTCAATTTCGGCATGTTGAGTTCGGTCGTCCCAATCAGAAATCGGGATGGCAGTAATAGAAGGAGTATTTGCCCATGCACTGTTTTGATGAACAATCAAGTGTTGTGAGTCAGTGGTCCATTCAAGCCCTAAGTTTTCGTAATCGTGATTGTAGATTTGTTTTGATGCCACAATCTCACCATCTGAAGCCCTCCAAATATTGAGATGCTTACGATCGGCGGCAGCAATAAGATCTCCATCAGGAGAATGAACCACATCTACAATTGATGTGACAACGCCTCCGTCGGTACGTTGGAACATGTAGGCTTCATCAATAATTGGCACAGGCTCAGCAAGCCCACAAGAAGCGAATGGAGCGATTAGGATTAGCGCAATGACGGAGATGCAACCTACCCGAATCATAACCATCGTAGAGCGCTGTTGGATTTATCGACTGTGGTCATTATTGAGTATAATCAAGCCTTTTTGAAGAAACATACTCTAAGAGGTCAATTGCAACCTCACAGGATTCTGCTACTACAATAGATTCGTCGTTAACAAATTCTTCCAAGGTAGCCATGGCCACCCTATCTCCAATCGCCCCCAGTGCTTCAGCTGCCTCATGTCGAACCATGACATCCTCTTCCAAGTCAGATAGCCTATCAATCAAATGTGGTACTGCTGATGAATCCTGCATTTGACCCATTACATATGCAATTTCATGTTTCAGTAGTGCTGAATCAGAACGGAATGCAGCAGCAAGTGCGTCAACAGCATTTTTCCCCCCAATGTTACGAAGACTGAATAGAGCCCTCATTCGGAGAAACATTCTTTCCTGTTCATCACACAATGATTCTCTCAGGGTTTGGATGTTCTTTTCATTACTTGGTGGGGCAGGGTCCACGCTATCAAATTCAGAGCGTTCTGGGCGTTCCAAGTTATTCCTCTCCGATAAATTTCAATGAATCCACATCTAGGTCTGAACGAATCATGCCAATATTTTGTCCTTCTTTGAGAAATAATCGTACTGATTTTCTCCCTTCTGGCCCGTAATCGATTGTACGTTCATTCACATACATTTGAACAAATTCTTCATTGGTGTTTTCATCAATACCTCGCCCCCATTCTATGGCGAAGGCTAATCCTTCGGAAGGATCAGCTATTGCATTCTCAATAGATTGTTTCACATGTTTAGTGACTATTTTACACGCCTCTTCACCAAGATCACGCCTAACCACATTCCCGCCAAGAGGAAGTGGCAACCCCCCAGTTCGTTCTGCCCACATTTCTCCTAAATCTGCAACTAAGTATAGCCCTTCATCCTTCCATGTAAGTTGACCTTCGTGGATAATTAGGCCAGCATCAACTCGTCCAGACTTCACTGCATCCATTATCTCATCGAATGGAATTACTTGAGTATCTAGATCACCAATCATGATTCTGAGTGCAAGATGTGCAGATGTTTTTGTCCCAGGAATTGCGATGGTTCCAGACTTGACTTCGTCCAATGACTTTTCTCCAAGGGTGACGATTCGAGGTCCATACCCTTCTCCCATAGATGCACCACAATTCATGAGCGCATATGAGTCGAGAACGTCTGGTAATGCATGAATAGAAACTGCTGAGACTTCAAATTCGCCTTCTAGAGCTTTTTGATTCAGTGTTTCTATGTCCAATAATACGTGTTCATATTCGTATGCACCTGTGTCAAATCTCCCTGTCGTCATTGCATGGAACATGAAGGCGTCATCTGGGTCTGGAGAGTGTCCGATTCTGATTCTAGTTGTCCCATCCATGGAGTGCGCCTGTGCCTTAGGTGTAAAAACGAATGTGTGTATTACATGTTTGTCGATGCGCTATACTGAAATGCCTCCTCCGTGTGGTTAACACATGGTCAAGCCGGAACAGATGTCGGTTGCTCGCGGGCAACTGGGCCCTAAATGTGGAGGATGTGACTCTCCTCTTATCTTTGGAGAATCATTGGTAATTGATGACCGATTCTATTGTCAGGATTGCTATGAGCGCATCACCGGTGCATCCAGTTCAACTGAACCAATAGAGGTCGAAGGTCTCCGGATGGATTGATTTAGCGTCAATTATTGTGACGTTCTGTGAGCACCGCACGTTACCAGTATAGGTTCAGTGAGTACTACCATACTCTTGATGCCTCAGACTTGTACCTTCCACCTCGATTTAAATCGAGAGAATGGATGTTTATGGGGTGGGATGATCGTCCACCACGTCGACATATTGGATTTGACACACCAGAGTCGTTGAGAAATATTCTCACAAGATCCTCTCCTCCACATTCTTGTTTTCATCGTACTGCATACTATGACCGTCCTTCTGAATACAAAATGGCGGACAAGGGGTGGAGAGGAGCAGACCTAATTTTCGATTTAGATGGCGACCATTTGGTTGGAGTTGATGCATTGGATTTTCCTTCAATGCTTAATGAAATTCAGGAGCAAGCGTTTCGATTGTGGAACGACTTTTTGGAACCGGATTTCGGATTTAATGCTGAGAAGGCCACATTTTCATTCTCAGGGCATAGGGGATTCCATATCCACTATCGTCATCCCAGTATACTTCATTTAGATTCAAAGGCACGCCAAGAGATTGTATCTCATATTTCAGGAGCTAAATTAAACATCGAAATGGTTCTTGGAAAACCAGACATATCCTGGGGCAAGAGGGTTCGACGCGGATTGGATTCGGTATTAGATCGATTACAGCGATTTCATGAAGCATCAGATGCAGAACGCCGAGGATTATACCGAGAATTGCGTTCATCTGCTGTATTGGGAACATCAGGAATGACACGTCCGCCATCCATGAGTGAAAAGGCGATGTTGAAGTTGGCTGAAATGTCGGTAAATTCCGACCGCCGTCGGCGTTTGAAGAATTCTACAACGAAAATGGGGCGCCAGTTTGGAAAACAGGGGGATTTGTTTTTGGCATTAATTCTTGGAGATCAGAGTGTAGTATTGGACCAAGCTGCAGAGAATGATGACAATGTTACTGTCGATATTCGCAGAGTGATTAGGTGGATTGGAAGTTTACATGGCAAGGCTGGCCTCAAAGTCACTGAATTCCCTGTCGAACGTCTCGATCCCGATGGTTCTAATGCATTCGATGCATTGACTGAAGCAGTGACTTTTTCAAAACAGAAGAAAGAATCAGTCTGTTTGGAATTAGATGATATTACTGCTAGAATAGGGGATGAAGTGGTTGAAGGAAATAAGGGAGAAGTCATTGAAGTTACTGAGGCCATGGCAATCTTTCTTGGATTAAAGCGGTGGGCGTCAAGTGTCTAATGATGTGGTTTAACTGGGCCCCTCTTCGGGGAATGTTAAAACCAAGCCTTTGGTGAACGAGTACACGGTGCAGCGCATGTCGGGTGACGAAGAGCAGGTTCCTCCGCCACTAGCGGGCCTTCCTCCACCCCCTCCACCAGGTGCGGCTCCACCTCCTCCAGGTGAACTTCCTCCTCCTCCATCTCCATCTGCTACGATGCCTCCGCCACCTGCGGAAATGCCTCCTCCTCCAGCCCCAGAAGCGCCAATGCCTCCACCTCCTGCAGCGCCAATGCCTCCACCTCCTGCAGCGCCAATGCCTCCACCTCCTGCAGCGCCAATGCCTCCACCTCCTGCAGCGCCAATGCCTCCTCCACCAGCAGAAATGCCTCCTCCACCTGTTGAGCCAATGCCAGCTCCACCAGCAGAAATGCCTCCCCCACCTGTTGAGCCAATGCCAGCCCCGCCATCTGAAATGCCCCCGGCCCCGGCAGAAATTCCTCCCCCTCAATCAATTTCTGATCGAATCGACCTCAGTACGTTCCGTAGTTCTGAATCCAACAATCATAATCCAGATCAGATGTACGGCCATATTGATCGCATCGCTACTGGAAATGTAGGTACACTTCTAGACCGATTTTCTAACCGATTTGGTTCGGACTTAGATCGTGAGATTATCGTTTTGCGAAAGAAGGAACAACAGGCAATGCGTGAAGTAAAACCTACAATCGAACTTCTCTCCGCCCCTGGTGTATCTGAATCAACAGAAACTAGTGATGTTGATGAT